>CAZFFB010000109.1:0-6869 GCA_964517735.1 uncultured Pseudomonas sp. | reverse complement strand
CTGCGGCGCAGGCCGGGCGTAAAAGGTGGTGTTGCCTTCCACCGCGTTGAAGATCCGCCCGTACGCTGCCAGGAGCTCGCCCGCCGCCAGACCTGCCGGGTAGAAGCTGCCGCGCCAGGCGGGCTCGTTCCAGGAAGGGCAGCCCAGGTAGTACGGCAGCATGCCCTCAGGCCTTTTTCGGCGTTGCCACGTTGTCGCGCAGGTAGATCGGCTGCGCCTGGTCGGCACTCAGCACCTCACCGCGCGCCCAGGCCCCACGGGCCAGGCTGAGCAGATCGCGGGCATCGGGCAGCAGGCTGGCATCCCAGGCTGTGACGGGGACCGGCAGGCGCGCGGCATAGCCCCAGCCGGTCCCTGCGCCAAACCAGCTCCCGCTGGCCGCACGGGGCAGCGCCACCTGCTCGGGCGGCAGGACCGCCTCCAGGCCCGCCGGGCGCATCTCGCCCTCCTGCAGGGAGAAGCAGCCCCAGTACACCTCATCCATCCGTGCATCGATGGCTGCCGCCACCTGCTCGACGCCCTGTTCGCGCCAGGCGCGCTGGGCCAGCGCCGCGAGGTTCGACACCGGCAGGACCGGCCGATCCAGGGCAAAGGCCAGCCCCTGCACCACGCCCACGGCAATCCGCACCCCCGTGAAGGCACCGGGGCCGCGACCGAAGGCGATCGCATCCAGCGCGGCGAGGCTCACCCCCGCCTCGGCCAGCACCTCCTGAACCATCGGCAGGACACGCTGGGCGTGCAGACGCGCAATCACCTCGTAACGGCTGATCAGACAGCCGTCGTGCAGTAGGGCAACGGAGCAGGCTTCGGTGGCGGTATCCAGGGCCAGCAGGGTCGTCATGGGCAGGTATCCGGTCGGCGGGCTAAGGGCGGGCATTGTAAATGCAAACGGCCCGCACAGGGCGGGCCGTTTGCAGGATGCCGCAGGGGCTCAGCTCAGTGCAGCAAGCACCTTGGCAGTGATCTGCTCGACGCTGCCGACACCCTCGACACACGAGTACTTCGGCTTGCCGGCAGCCTGCGCCAGGCCCTGGTAGAAGCCGACCAGCGGCAGGGTCTGGGCGTGGTAGACCTCAAGGCGCTTGCGCACGGTCTCCTCGTGGTCGTCCTCGCGCTGGATCAGCGCCTCGCCGGTCTCATCGTCAATCCCTTCGACCTTCGGCGGGTTGTACTGCAGGTGGTAGGTGCGGCCAGAGGCCGGGTGCACACGGCGGCCCGACATGCGACTGATGATTTCCGCATCGTCGACGGCGATCTCCAGCACATGGTCAATCTCGACACCGGCATCGCGCAGGGCTTCGGCCTGGGGGATGGTGCGCGGGAAGCCATCGAACAGGAAGCCGTTGGCGCAGTCAGCCGCCGCAATACGCTCCTTGATCAGACCGATGATGATCTCATCGGAAACCAGTCCACCGCTGGCCATCACATCCTTGACCTGCAGACCCAGCGGGGTTTCCGCCTTGATCGCGGCACGCAGCATGTCGCCGGTGGAAATCTGCGGAATCGCGAACTTTTCAGTGATGAAGCGGGCCTGGGTGCCCTTGCCGGCGCCGGGCGCCCCGAGCAGGATTACGCGCATCGTGTGTTGCTCCTGGAACTGTGAGTAAAGACAATGCGCCGGCCATACAGGCCGGCGCAGGGAACCGCGCAAGGGTCTGACTCGCTGCTAACACAAAACGATGCCCTGCAGAAGCCGACCAAAATACACAGCCGTCTGTCCGGACACAAGGTCCGCGCGGAGGCAACGCCGGTCCTCAGCCGGTGTTGCGCAGACCCGCAGCAATCCCCGCCACACTGACCAGCAGCGCGCGTTCCAGATGGCTGTCGGCCTCGCCACCGGCGCGCCGCGAGCGGGCCAGCAACTCGACCTGCAGCAGGTGCAGCGGGTCGAGGTAGGTGTCCCGCACGCTGATCGACTCGCGCAGCTGCGGGCTGTTTTCCAGAAGGCTCCCTTGGGACGTCAGGCGCAGCACCTGCTCCACCGCCTGCCCCAGCAGCTCGCGCAGCTGCTGGCCCAGCACCTGCAGCTCAGCATCCACCAGGCGCTTGTCATAGAGGCGGGCGATGCCGGCATCGGCCTTGACCAGCACCATTTCCAGCATGTCGATGCGGGTACGGAAGAACGGCCAGTGATCGCGCATCTCCTGCAGCAGCGCCCCCTCGCCGCGCTCCACCGCGCACGCCAGGGCATGCTCCCAGCCCAGCCAGGCTGGCAGCATCAGGCGCATCTGCGTCCAGGCGAAGATCCAGGGAATCGCCCGCAGGCTCTCGATACCGCCGCTGCGCCGGCGGGCCGGGCGACTGCCCAGCGGCAGACGGCCCAGCTCCTGTTCAGGAGTGGCCTGACGGAAATAGTCGACAAAATGCGTTTCGCCACGCACCACATTGCGATAGGCACTGAGACCGTCACGCGCCAGGCGCTCCATCAACGCCCGCCACGCGGCAGTCGGCGCCGGCGGCGGCAGCAGCGTCGCCTCCAGCACCGCGGCCAGGTACAGATTGAGGTTCTGCTCAGCAAGGCCCGGCAGACCGAACTTGAAGCGGATCATCTCGCCCTGCTCGGTGACCCGGAAGCGTCCGGTCACCGAGCCCGGCGGCTGGGAGAGGATCGCCGCATGCGCAGGGCCACCGCCGCGCCCGACGGTGCCGCCGCGGCCATGGAACAGCAGCAGCTCGACACCATGGCGGGCACAAACCGCTACCAGACTTTCCTGGGCGCGGTACTGCGCCCAGGCAGCGGCCAGGGTCCCGGCATCCTTGGCTGAGTCGGAGTAGCCGATCATCACCTCCTGAGGCCCCTGCAGGCGGGTGCGGTAGCCCGGCAGCGCCAGCAGGCGATCGATCGCGGCCCCCGCCTGCTCCAGATCATCAAGGGTCTCGAACAGCGGCACCACGCGGATCGGCCGCTGCAGGCCGGCCTCCTTGAGCAGCAGTTCCACCGCCAGCACATCGCTCGGCGCACCGGCCATGGAAATCACATAGGAGCCCAGCGCATCCGCCGGGCTGTCTGCCACCACACGGCAGGTGGCCAGCACCTCGGCGGTATCAGGCGCGGGCTGGTAGTGACCGGGCAGCAGTGGCCGGGGGTTGCCCAGCTCGCGCTCGAGGAATGCCACACGCTGCGCCTCATCCCAGTGCTGGTAGTCGCCAAGGCCCAGGTAGCGGGTGATCTCGCCAAGCGCTGCGGCATGGCGGGTGGCGTCCTGGCGAATGTCCAGACGCACCAGGAACAGGCCAAAGGTATGGGCGCGGCGCAGGGTATCGAGCAGCGGCCCTTCGGCGATCGCCGCCATGCCGCATTCAAGCAGCGAGGCATGACAGAGCGCCAGCGGGGCAATCAGCGCCGGATTGTCCTGCAGCACTTCAGGCCCGGGTGGCGTGGCCGGCTGCTGCAGGGCGGCATCCAGCCAGTCCCGGGTCGCAAACAGCCGCTGACGCAGCTGGCGCAGCAGCACCCGGTAGGGTTCCGGGGCGCAGCCGACCTGCTCGCGCAGCGCCGCGCTGGCCTGCTGCATGGACAGCTCGGTGATCAGGCGCTCGACATCGGCCAGGTACAGCTCCACCGCCACGCGCCGCGCCTGCAGCAGTACCTCGCGGCTGACGGCGGCGCTGACGTTGGGGTTTCCATCCCGATCCCCGCCCATCCAGGAGGCAAAGCGCAGCGGCGCCGCCTCAAGGGGCAGACGGCTGGCGCAGCGCTGCTGCAGCAGCGCATCGACGCCACGCAGAAAATCCGGCACCGCCCGCCACAGCGAATGCTGGATCACAGCAAAGCCCCAGCGCGCCTCATCGATCGGCGTCGGCTTGTGGCGCCGGATCTCGTCGGGGTGCCAGAGCGCCGCCAGCAGGCGCTGCAGCTGCGCCTGGATATGCTGACGCTCGCGGGGGGACAGATCATCGTGGTCGGCGGCGGCCAGCGTGGCGGCCACGTCGTCGTATTTCTGGATCAGCGTGCGCCGGGCCACTTCGGTGGGGTGGGCGGTGATCACCAGCTCGATGTCCAGCGCGGCAATCTGCCGGGCCAGTGCCTCGGGGGCATGTCCGGCCCGCTGCAGGCGCTCTAGCAGCTCATCGAGCACCCGCTCCTCGAAGGGCAGTGCCTCGCCCGGGGCGCGCCGGCGAATGCGGTGATGCTGTTCGGCAATGTTGGCGAGGTTGAGGAACTGGTTGAAGGCCCGGGCCACCGGCAGCCGCTCAACATCACTCAGGGCATCGAGGGTTTCCGCCAGCTGGCGAGCCCCCTCTCCCGAACCGCGCCGGGCCGCCTTGGCGCCCTTGCGGATGCGCTCGATCTTGTCGAGGAACGCGCTGCCGCGCTCGGCACGGAAGGTATCGCCCAGCAGGGTACCCAGCAGGTTGACGGTTTCACGCAGACGCGCATCGATCTCGGCCATGCTCACACTCCTTGGGTCATTGCCGTCAGACTGCCCCAGCCCCGCCCGGCAGACAAGCGCCGCTCACAGGCCGAGAAAGGCGCTCAGCTCCTCGCGGCGCTGCAGGGCATCGCGATAGCCCAGCTCGATCAGCTCGTTGCAGTAGGCGCTCTCGAACAGCAGGTAGCTGAGCAGACCGGCGCCGCTGACCCGGGTGGCTCCGGGGCCGGCAAAGAACAGCTGCAGCGCGCGCGGCAGCAGGTGGCGATGGCGCGCGGCGATCGCATCCAGCGACTGGCTGGGGGCAATGACCAGCACCTCCACCGGCTGCAGGTGCACACCGCGCTGAGCCGGCGGCACCAGATGGCTGAAGCGGTTGAGGCGCTCGAGCAGCTCAAGATCGGCCTCGAGGCTGTCGACGAAGGTAGCATTGAGCAGCAGGCCGCCCAGCTGGGCCAGGGTCGGCGGATGGCGCGACGGCGACAACAGCTGCCCCTCGCCCGGCGCCTGACGGCCGACACCGCCACTGACGCCGATCACCAGCACCCGCTGTGCCCCCAGGTGCAGTGCCGGACTGATCGGCGCATCCTGACGCAGCGCACCGTCGCCAAAATACTCGTTGCCAAGGCGTACCGGGGCGAACAGCAAAGGGATCGCCGCACTGGCCAGCAGATGATCGTGGGTCAGACGCACCGCCGCGCCCTGCCGGCGCTGCCGGCGCCAGGGCATGATCGGGCGCAACGACTCATAAAAAGTCACCGCCTGCCCGGAACCATAGCCAAAGGCCGTGATCGCCACCGCCTGCAGCGCGCCAGCGTCCAGGGCCGGAGCGATACCGGAGAGGTCGATCTCCTCACGCAGCAGTTCGGCCAGCGGACGGTTGTCCAGCAGCGCTACCGGCACATCGCGGGCCAGGCCCAGCAGGCTGCTGCTCATGAACACTGCCGCCTGGCGCAGCACCCCCGGCCAGTCGCTGCGGTAAATGCGCGAGGTACTGAAGCTGCGCCAGATCCGGGTCAGCTGACGAATGCTGGCGCGCATGTTGCGGGCACCGCTGGCCAGCGCCACAGCATTGATGGCCCCGGCTGAGGTGCCAACGATCACCGGAAAGGGGTTGGGCGAGGTGTCGCTCAGCAGATCACCGATGGCACTGAGCACCCCGACCTGATAAGCGGCGCGAGCACCGCCCCCGGAGAGAATCAGCGCAGTGGCAGCGCGGGCGGACGAGTGAGCGTCCTGCATCAGCGGCGCCGCGCATACAGCGAAGGCTCGCCTTCAGGACGCGTCTTGAAGCGCCGATGCGCCCACAGATACTGCTCAGGACAGGCCAGTACCGCCTGCTCGATCCACTGATTGATGCGCAGGCAGTCGGCCTCCTCGCTCTCACCCGGAAAATCAGCCAGCGGCGGATGAATCACCAGGCGGTAGCCGCTGCCGTCAGCCAGACGCTGCTGGGTGAAGGGCACCACCTGCGCACGCCCCAGACGGGCAAACTTGCTGGTCGCCGTGACAGTGGCGGCAGGAATGCCGAACAGCGGCACGAACAGGCTCTGCTTGCGGCCGTAGTCCTGATCCGGGGCGTACCAGATCGCCCGTCCGGCGCGCAGCACCTTGAGCATGGCGCGCACGTCCTCGCGCTCGATGGCGCTGGCATCAGGGTTGTGACGCTCGCGGCCGCGGCGCTGGATGTAGTCAAACAGCGGATTCTTGTGCTCGCGGTACATGCCATCGATGGTATGGCGCTGCCCCAGCAGCGCGGCGCCGATCTCAAGGGTGGTGAAATGCAGGGACATCAGGATCACACCCTGCCCTGCGCGCTGCGCGGCCTGCAGGTGCTCCAGCCCCTCGACATGGGCCAGGCGGGCCAGGCGGGCGCGCGGCCACCACCAGCTCATCGCCATCTCAAAGAAGGCGATACCGCTGGAGGCAAAGTTCTCGCGCAGCAGGCGCTCGCGCTCGGCAGGCGAGTACCCGGGGAAGCACAGCTCAAGGTTGCGGGCGGCGATGGTGCGCCGCTCACCCGCCGCATGCCACATCAGCACACCCAGCAAACGTCCCAGACGCAGCAGAGCGGCATAGGGTAGCTGTACCAGCAGCCAGAGCAGCGCCAGGGCGCACCACAGCGCCCAGAAGCGCGGGTGCAGGAAAGCGCGGCGAAAGCGGGGACGATCCATGATCTACATCCGGTCAGAGCAACAGGCGGGCATTCTAACCCTAGCCCGGCAGCCCCATCAGCCATTGCCAGTGCTTGCGGGCCTGCCGGGATGCCGCTATAAGTCCTGCCACCATACGGGTTGCCCAGACCATGATGCCTACCGAATCACTTTCCCCTGCAGCCCTTGAGCCGGCATTCCGCCTCAAGGGCAAAATGTTCGCCGTGACCGTCATGGAGTTGGTCCGTACCGATCTGCTGCGCCTGGAACGGCAGCTGGCAGACAAGGTGGCGCAAGCCCCGAACTTCTTCAGCGACGTACCACTGCTGCTGAGCCTTGAAGC
>CAZFFB010000108.1:0-6889 GCA_964517735.1 uncultured Pseudomonas sp. | reverse complement strand
CCAGTAGCTCAATTGGCAGAGCAGCGGTCTCCAAAACCGCAGGTTGGGGGTTCGATTCCCTCCTGGCCTGCCAGATTTTAAATCTGGCACCCTCAAAAGGTCCTTGCATATGAACGCCAAGGCAGAAAACAGCGATTCACGTCCAGATGCGCTCAAATGGTTGTTGGTCGCCTTCCTGGTAACAACAGCTGTTGTAGGAAATCATTACTTCGCCGCCGAATCCATTCTTTATAGGGTGATCGGCGTGCTTTTGATTGCGATACTGGCTGGCCTGGTCGCGCTGCGAACCACTAAGGGTGCTGCTTTCTTTGTGCTTGCCAAAGAGGCGCGCACAGAAATTCGTAAGGTCGTATGGCCCACCCGTCAAGAGACAACGCAGACTACTCTGATCGTAGTTGCGGTCGTGCTGCTTATGGCGCTGGTACTCTGGGGTCTCGACTCCCTGTTGGGTTGGCTAGTTTCCTCGGTTGTAGGTTAAGGGTGCATTGTGGCTAAGCGTTGGTATGTTGTGCACGCCTATTCAGGTTATGAAAAGCATGTGATGCGCTCGCTTGTAGAGCGAGTGAAGCTTGCTGGCATGGAAGATCAGTTTGGCGAGATCCTGGTGCCCACTGAAGAAGTGGTAGAAATGCGCAACGGCCAGAAGCGTAAGAGTGAGCGCAAGTTCTTCCCTGGTTATGTACTAGTCCAGATGGAAATGAACGAGGCAAGCTGGCACCTGATTAAAGACACTCCTCGTGTCATGGGCTTTATTGGCGGTACTGCCGATAAACCTGCGCCGATCACCGAAAAAGAAGCAGAGGCGATCATGCGTCGCGTCGCTGACAGCGGTGACAAACCGCGTCCGAAGACATTGTTTGAGCCGGGTGAGACGGTTCGTGTAGTTGATGGCCCATTCGCAGATTTCAATGGCGTTGTTGAAGAAGTCAACTACGAGAAGAGTCGCATCCAGGTAGCTGTTCTGATCTTCGGCCGTTCGACACCAGTCGAGCTGGAATTTAGTCAGGTCGAAAAAGTCTGACCGATAAAGTATTTGCCCCGCAGCCTTGTGTTGCGGGGCTTTATTGTCCCTGTGACAAACGCCAAAGCAAACGGGGAGCCGCAAGGCGCACATACCCGCAACTGGAGTAGCAGATGGCTAAGAAAATCACGGCTTATATCAAGCTGCAAGTAAAGGCCGGTCAGGCCAACCCGTCGCCGCCCGTCGGTCCCGCGCTCGGTCAGCACGGTGTGAATATCATGGAGTTCTGCAAGGCCTTCAATGCTCGTACCCAAGGTATGGAGCCTGGTCTGCCGACTCCGGTGATCATCACTGTTTACAGTGATCGTAGCTTCACTTTTGAGACCAAGAGCACGCCCGCAGCTGTTCTGCTGAAGAAAGCTGCCGGTATTGCCAGTGGCTCTGCTCGCCCGAACACCCAGAAGGTTGGCACAGTGACCCGTGCTCAGCTGGAAGAGATCGCCAAGACCAAGCAGGCTGATCTGACCGCTGCTGATCTGGAAGCCGCCGTGCGCTCCATCGCCGGCTCTGCCCGTAGCATGGGCCTGAACGTGGAGGGTGTGTAATGGCCAAGCTGACCAAGCGCCAGAAGGCAATTGCCGAGAAAGTTGTTGCCGGTAAGCAGTACGGCTTTGAAGAAGCTGCAGCTCTGCTGGCTGAGATTTCGACCACCAAGTTCAAGGAGTCGGTCGACATCTCCATCAACCTGGGTGTAGATCCGCGTAAATCCGACCAAGTCGTGCGTGGTGCCACCGTCCTGCCGAATGGTACCGGTAAAAGCGTGCGTATCGCCGTTTTCGCCCAAGGTGCCAATGCTGAGGCTGCACTGGCTGCCGGTGCTGACAAAGTGGGCATGGATGAGCTGGCCGCCGAGATGAAGGGCGGGGATCTGAACTATGACGTGGTCATTGCTTCCCCGGATGCCATGCGTGTCGTTGGCCAGTTGGGCCAAGTCCTCGGCCCGCGTGGTCTGATGCCGAACCCGAAGGTTGGCACCGTGACCCCGGATGTCGCTACCGCCGTGAAGAATGCCAAGGCTGGTCAGGTGCGTTTCCGTACCGACAAGAACGGTATTATTCATGCCTCCGTTGGCAAGGTCGACTTCGCCCCGGCTGCTCTGAAGCAGAACGTCGAAGCCCTGCTGGCTGACCTTAAGCGTCTCAAGCCTTCCACCTCCAAGGGTGTGTACATGAAGCGCGTGACCCTGAGCACTACCATGGGTCCGGGTCTGCAGATCGATCAGTCCTCGCTGGAAATCTGATGCAAGACAGGGTGCGTGGCATTATGCTGCGTACCCTGCACATATTGGGGTCCCTGCCTGGCGGGGGCTGTCCAAGACCGTAGGTGGCTCGCCTTAAATCACCGGCCTACGCAGATGGTGCTCCCGATTCGGTTGCCGAATCAGACACCAAAACGACGTTCGGCTAAGTCTGAACGAAACGGTAACATCCAGGAGTAAACCCGTGGCAATTAAGCTCGAAGACAAGAAGGCCATTGTCGCTGAAGTCAACGAGGCTGCCAAAGCTGCCCTGTCCGCTGTCGTGGCTGATGCCCGTGGCGTGACTGTGGGCGCCATGACCGGACTCCGTAAAGAGGCCCGCGAAGCTGGTGTGTACGTGAAAGTCGTGCGTAACACCCTGGTTCGTCGCGCCGTCGAAGGCACCGAATTCGAGGTGCTGGCTGACGTGTTCAAGGGCCCGACCCTGATTGCATTCTCTAATGAGCATCCGGGCGCTGCTGCCCGCATCTTCAAGGAGTTTGCCAAGGGTCAGGACAAGTTCGAGATCAAGGCTGCAGCCTTCGAAGGCAAGTTCATCGCTGCCAACCAGATCGATGTACTGGCTACCCTGCCGACCTACGACGAAGCCGTGTCCCAGCTGATGAGCGTCATTCAGGGCGCTACCAGCAAGCTGGCTCGTACTCTGGCGGCAATCCGCGACAAGAAGGAAGCCGAGGCCGCCTAAGGCGCCTGGCAGTCCTTACACCCTTTTTTGTTAACAAGATGGCAATCATGCCGTCACCCAATACAGGAATAGAGTCATGGCTCTGACCAACGAAGATATCATCAACGCCGTTTCCGAAATGTCCGTGATGCAGGTTGTCGAACTGATCAAGGCCATGGAAGAGAAGTTCGGTGTTACCGCTGCTGCCGCCGCTGCTGCAGGTCCGGCTGCCGCTGCTGCTGTTGTCGAAGAGCAGACCGAATTCACTATCGTTCTGACCGAAGCTGGCGAGAAGAAAGTGAACGTCATCAAGGTCGTGCGTGAGCTGACCGGTCTGGGCCTGAAAGAAGCCAAGGCTGTCGTTGACGGCGCCCCGGGCGTGGTCAAGGAAGGCGCTTCCAAGGAAGAAGCCGAAGCTGCCAAGAAAGCTCTGGAAGAAGCCGGCGCCAAGGTCGAGCTCAAGTAAGCTTGAGCGACATTGCGTCGACAGTCCGATGCGCAGGCTTCGGACTGATGGCTGGTGGCTGATGCCACCGGCCTTTTTCCGTTATGGGCTGTCTCTGACAGACCGCTGCCCATAACGAGAAACGCCCACCTCGCAGGTGGCGGCAAACCAAGAGTTTGCACGATTTGCCGGCTGCTCCCGTCGGAGAGGCCAAATAAGCAGGTGACCAAGCTGGGGAACGCTGATGGCTTACTCATATACTGAGAAAAAACGTATCCGCAAGGACTTTAGCAAGTTGCCGGATGTCATGGATGTGCCTTACCTTCTGGCCATCCAGCTGGATTCGTACCGCGAATTCCTGCAGGCAGGCACCAGTAAGGAGCAGCTCCGCGATGTCGGCCTGCATGCAGCCTTCAAGTCCGTTTTCCCGATTATCAGCTATTCCGGCAATGCTGCCCTGGAATACGTCGGCTACCGCATGGGCGAGCCGGCATTCGACGTCAAGGAATGCGTGCTGCGTGGTGTGACCTTTGCGGTCCCGCTGCGTGTGAAAGTGCGCCTGATCATCTTCGATAAGGAGTCATCGAGCAAGGCGATCAAGGACATCAAGGAACAGGAAGTCTACATGGGGGAAATCCCCCTGATGACCGAGAACGGTACCTTCATCATCAACGGTACCGAGCGCGTCATCGTTTCCCAGTTGCACCGCTCGCCGGGCGTGTTCTTCGATCATGACCGCGGCAAGACCCACAGTTCGGGCAAGCTGCTCTATTCTGCCCGCATCATTCCCTACCGCGGTTCCTGGCTGGACTTCGAGTTTGATCCGAAGGACTGCGTGTTCGTGCGTATCGATCGCCGCCGTAAGCTGCCGGCGTCTGTCCTGCTGCGTGCGCTGAACTACGGCACCGAGGAAATCCTCGATATTTTCTACGACACCAGTGTCTTCCACCTGAAGGATCAATCCGTCAGCCTGGAACTGGTGCCGCAGCGTCTGCGTGGCGAGATTGCTGCGTTCGACATCAAGGATGACAGCGGCAAGCTGATCGTCGAGCAGGGGCGTCGTATCACCGCGCGCCATATCAACCAGCTCGAGAAGGCCGGCATCAAGGAACTGGAGGTTCCCCTCGATTACGTGCTTGGGCGCACCCTGGCCAAGGCCCTTGTGCATCCGGCTACCGGCGAGATCATCGCCGAATGCAACACCGAGCTGACTGCCGACCTGCTGGCCAAGATCGCCAAGGCCCAGGTGGTGCGCATCGAGACGCTCTACACCAACGATATCGACTGTGGTCCGTTTATCTCCGACACCCTGAAGATCGACAACACCGGCAATCAGCTGGAAGCGCTGGTCGAGATCTACCGGATGATGCGCCCTGGCGAGCCGCCGACCAAGGACGCTGCCGAGACCCTGTTCAACAACCTGTTCTTCAGTGCCGAGCGTTACGACCTGTCCGCGGTCGGCCGCATGAAGTTCAATCGTCGTATTGGCCGCGAAGAAATCGAAGGCCCGGGTGTACTCAGCCGTGAAGACATCGTCGCCGTGCTGAAGACACTGGTCGACATCCGTAATGGCAAAGGCATCGTCGACGACATCGACCACCTCGGCAACCGCCGCGTGCGCTGCGTCGGTGAAATGGCCGAAAACCAGTTCCGCGTTGGCCTGGTGCGTGTCGAGCGCGCGGTCAAGGAACGTCTGTCGATGGCCGAAAGCGAAGGCCTGATGCCGCAGGATCTGATCAACGCCAAGCCGGTTGCGGCTGCGGTGAAGGAATTCTTCGGCTCCAGCCAGCTGTCGCAGTTCATGGACCAGAACAACCCGCTCTCCGAGATTACCCACAAGCGCCGCGTCTCTGCGCTTGGCCCGGGTGGTCTGACTCGCGAGCGCGCCGGCTTCGAGGTCCGCGACGTGCACCCGACCCATTACGGTCGCGTCTGTCCGATCGAAACGCCGGAAGGTCCGAACATCGGTCTGATCAACTCGCTGGCTACGTATGCTCGCACCAACCAGTATGGCTTCCTTGAGAGCCCATACCGCGTGGTCAAGGGCGGCCAGGTGACCGATGAGATCGTCTACCTGTCCGCCATCGAGGAAGCCAACCACGTCATCGCCCAGGCTTCCGCCACGCTCAACGAGCAAGGTCAGCTGGTGGACGAACTGGTGGCTGTACGTCACCTCAACGAATTCACTGTCAAGGCGCCAGAAGACGTTACCCTGATGGACGTCTCGCCCAAGCAGGTCGTTTCCGTTGCCGCCTCGCTGATTCCGTTCCTCGAGCATGACGATGCCAACCGTGCCCTGATGGGTTCGAACATGCAGCGTCAGGCCGTACCGACCCTGCGTGCTGACAAGCCGCTGGTGGGGACTGGTATCGAGCGCAACGTGGCGCGCGACTCCGGCGTATGCGTCGTGGCCCGTCGTGGTGGCGTGATCGATTCGGTCGACGCCAGCCGTATCGTGGTACGCGTGCATAACGATGAGGTCGAGACGGGTGAGGCCGGTGTTGATATCTACAACCTGACCAAGTACACCCGTTCCAACCAGAACACCTGCATCAACCAGCGTCCGCTGGTCAGCAAGGGTGATGTGGTTTCGCGTGGCGACATCATGGCTGACGGTCCGTCCACCGACATGGGTGAACTGGCGTTGGGCCAGAACATGCGCGTGGCGTTCATGCCGTGGAACGGCTTCAACTTCGAAGACTCCATCTGCTTGTCCGAGCGTGTGGTCCAGGAAGATCGCTTCACCACCATCCATATCCAGGAACTGACCTGCGTGTCGCGCGACACCAAACTCGGCCCGGAGGAGATCACCGCGGATATCCCGAACGTCGGTGAAGCTGCGCTGAACAAGCTGGATGAAGCCGGTATCGTTTACGTCGGTGCCGAAGTTCAGGCGGGCGACATCCTGGTCGGCAAGGTTACCCCGAAAGGCGAGACCCAGCTGACGCCGGAAGAGAAGCTGCTGCGGGCGATCTTCGGCGAGAAGGCCAGCGATGTGAAGGACACCTCCCTGCGCGTGCCGACCGGCACCAAGGGTACGGTCATTGACGTGCAGGTGTTCACCCGTGATGGCGTGGAGCGCGACTCGCGTGCCCTGTCGATCGAGAAGCAGCAGCTCGACGAGATCCGCAAGGACCTCAACGAGGAGTTCCGCATCGTCGAGGGTGCTACCTTCGAGCGTCTGCGCAGTGCACTGGTCGGTGCCGTGGCCGACGGCGGCCCTGCAGCGCTCAAGAAAGGCACAGCTGTGACCCACGAGTATCTCGATGGCCTGGAGCACAGCCAGTGGTTCAAGCTGCGCATGGCCGAAGAGGCGCTGAACGAGCAGCTGGAGAAGGCTCAGGCCTACCTCTCTGATCGCCGTCAGCTGCTGGATGAGAAGTTTGAGGACAAGAAGCGCAAGCTGCAGCAGGGCGATGACCTGGCGCCGGGCGTACTGAAGATCGTCAAGGTCTACCTGGCGATCAAGCGCCGCATCCAGCCGGGCGACAAGATGGCTGG
>CAZFFB010000107.1:3577-6890 GCA_964517735.1 uncultured Pseudomonas sp. | reverse complement strand
CCCTCAGCTGCCGCCCACCGTCATTCGGCTGATCAGAACCGAACCGCTGCGGATATTGCCGCGGGTTTCCACATCGCAACCCACCGCCAGCAGATCACTGAACATCTGCCGCAGATTGCCGGCGATGGTCACCTCCTGCACCGGGAACTGGATAACCCCGTTCTCCACCCAGTAACCGGCCGCACCGCGCGAATAGTCGCCGGTGACCAGATTGATCCCCTGCCCCATCAGCTCGGTGACCAGCAGGCCGCGCTCCATGCGCCGGATCAGCGCGGCCTGATCCTCAGCGCCATGACTGACAAACAGATTATGTACGCCGCCAGCGTTGGCGGTGCTCGGCAGCCCCAGCTTGCGCCCGGAGTAGGTGCCCAGCGCATAGGAGACCAGCTGCCCGTCCTGCACGAAGGGCTTGGCATAGGTCGCCAGACCGTCCCCATCGAAGCTGGCGCTGCCCATGCCACGCCGCAGGTGCGGGCGCTCATCGACGGTCAGCCAGTCAGGGGCAATCTGCTGCCCCAGCGCACCCTCCAGGAAGGAGGCCTTGCGGTACAGGCTGCCACCGGAAATCGCCGCCAGCAGATGACCAAACAGCCCACCGGCCAGCTCCGCAGCAAACAGCACCGGCACCTCGCAGGTCGGCACCGGACGAGCGCCCAGGCGGGCAGCCGCCCGCTGGCCGGCGCGCTGGCCGATCGCCTCGGGGCTGGCCAGTGCGCTGCCCAGCCGACTGACGTCGTACCAGTAATCGCGCTGCATCTGCCCCTCGCCCTCGGCGATCATCACGCAGCTCAGGCTGTGCCGGCTGCTGGCGTAACCGCCGATGAAACCGTGGCTGTTGCCGTACACCCGGCAACCCAGATGGGTATTGAGGGTCGTGCCATCGGCGCGGATCACCCGCGCATCGCTGGCAAACGCCGCCGCCTCGCAGGCCAGCGCCTGCTCGATGGCCTGCTCAGGGGTGATCGCCCAGGGATGCCAGAGATCCAGCTCGGGCAGCTCACGGGCCATCAGCGTGGCATCGGCCAGGCCCGCACAGTCATCCTCGCTGGCATGGCGGGCAATCGCCAGGGCGGCGGCTACCGTCTCGCGGATCGCCGCCTCCCCCTCGGCCGACGTACTGGCCGAGCCCTTGCGCTGCCCCACATACAGGGTGATGCCAAAGCCGCGATCGCGATTGAACTCCACTGTCTCGACCTCACCCTGGCGGACACTGGCCGACAACCCCTGCTCCAGGGAGACCGCCACCTCGCAGGCCGTCGCGCCCTGGCGCCGGGCCTCGGCGATAATCGATTCGACCTGTGCCTGCAAGCCCGGCAGGGCCTGCGGCCCTACTCCTTCCACCGCTGCATTCATGCCGCTTTCCTCATTGGTTCACGCACCGGAGGGAACCGGACAAGCGGCCCTCCGAATAGGTATCATGGCGGCCGTTTTTCACGGAATCCGCCCCATGTCCGCACAATTCGACGATTTCTCGCTGGAGAAGAGCAAGTCCCAGATCAAGCGCGAGCTGCACGCGCTGCAGGATCTGGGCGAGCGCCTGACTACCCTCAAGCCCGACATGCTCGCCCGTCTGCCACTCTCCGATGCCCTGCTGAAGGCTGTGCTTGAAGCGCCCAAGCACAAGGTGCATGCCGCCCGCAAACGCCATATCCAGTACATCGGCAAGCTGATGCGCGAGCAGGATATCGAGGCCATCGTCGCCCTGCTCGATCAGATGGATGCCTCCACCCGCCAGTACAACGAACGCTTCCACGCCCTGGAGCGCTGGCGCGACCGGCTGGTCGGTGGCAGCGACAGCGATATCGAGGCACTGCTTGGCGAATACCCCGAGGCCGATGTCCAGCACCTGCGCCAGCTGATCCGCCATGCCCAGCACGAGGCCGCGCACAACAAGCCCCCGGCCGCCGCCCGCAAGGTCTTCAAGTACCTGCGCGAGATGGACGAGCTCAGGCGCGGCCTACGCTGAGGGATGCTCACCCGCCGGTGCCGCCGACGGTGATCGCCTCGATCTTCAGGGTCGGCTGGCCGACGCCGACCGGCACCGACTGGCCATCTTTGCCACAGGTGCCGACGCCGCTGTCCAGCGCCAGGTCGTTGCCGACCATCGACACCCGGCTCATCGCCTCCGGACCATTGCCGATCAGGGTCGCGCCCTTGACCGGCGCGGTGATCTTGCCGTCCTCGATCAGGTAGGCCTCGCTGGTGGAGAACACGAACTTGCCGCTGGTGATGTCCACCTGGCCGCCGCCGAGGCTGGCGCAGTACAGGCCGCGCTTCACCGAGCGGATGATCTCCTCCGGCTCGCTCTGCCCGGCCAGCATGTAGGTATTGGTCATGCGCGGCATCGGCAGGTGCGCGTAGGACTCGCGCCGGCCGTTGCCGGTCAGCGCCACACCCATCAGCCGGGCGTTGAGCTTGTCCTGCATGTAGCCCTTGAGCACGCCGTTCTCGATCAGCGTGGTGCACTGGGTCGGCGTGCCTTCATCGTCGAGACTCAGCGAACCGCGCCGCCCGCTCAGGGTGCCGTCGTCGACGATGGTGCACAGGCTGGAGGCCACCTGCTCGCCGACCCGCCCGCTGTAGGCCGAGCTGCCCTTGCGGTTGAAGTCGCCCTCAAGGCCATGACCGACCGCCTCATGCAGCAGCACGCCGCTCCAGCCGTTGCCGAGCACCACCGGCAGGCTGCCGGCCGGGGCCGGCATGGCCTCAAGATTGACCAGCGCCTGGCGCACTGCCTCGCGGGCATAGCCCAGCGCGCGATCCTGCTCGAGGAACCAGCGGTAATCGGTACGCCCGCCACCACCGTGGGAGCCCCGTTCGCGACGACCGTTCTGCTCGACGATCACGCTGACGTTGCAGCGCACCAGCGGACGTACATCGGCACCCAGGCTGCCATCGAGTGCCGTCACCAGCACCTGTTCCCAGACCCCGGCCAGACTCACGGTGACCCGGCTGATGCGCGGATCCAGCGCGCGGGTGGCCTGATCGATCCGCTGGAGCAGCTCGACCTTCTCGGCCCGGCTGAGCACTTCCAGCGGATTGTCGGCGGCATACAGCGGCGCAGGCGCCTGCACCCGGGCAGCGCAGACCTGTGCCTGCTGGCCGCTGCGGGCAATCGAGCGCGCCGCGGCGATCGCCTGGCGCAGTGCCGGCTCTTCCAGGCTGTTGCTGTAGGCAAAGCCGGTCTTGTCCTGCGACTGGGCCCGCACGCCGACGCCCTGGTCGAGGTGGAAGCTTCCTTCCTTGACGATGCCATCCTCGAGCAGCCAGGACTCGGAAACGATGTGCTGGAAATACAGATCGGCCGCATCGA
>CAZFFB010000107.1:0-3567 GCA_964517735.1 uncultured Pseudomonas sp. | reverse complement strand
AGACGCTCAAGGCCAAGACCGGCCGGTTCGAGCAGACGCTTACTGACGGATGACAGCATGTTCATGGTGACTCCTGTGGAGAGGCTTGCAGGGGGCCGGGGTACAGGCGGCGGTGTGCGGCGACCGGCATGCGCTGGCGCAGGCTCTGCTGGGCTGGCGCATCACGCCGGGCCAGCAGCACCTGCTCACCCTGCGCGGCGCAGGCCAGCACCGTCCCCCAGGGATCGACGATCAGCGAATGACCGAAGGTTTCCCGCCCGCCCGGATGCACACAGCCCTGATTGGCGGCCAGCAGATAACACTGGGTTTCGATCGCTCGGGCGCGCACCAGCACCTCCCAGTGTGCGGCGCCGGTTGGCACGGTGAACGCCGAAGGCACGCAGATCAGCTCGGCACCGGCCAGACGCAGGGCGCTGTACAGCTCGGCAAAGCGCAGATCGTAACAGATGCTGAGGCCCAGCCGCCCGACCGGCGTGTCGGCGACCACCACGCGCTGTCCGGCAGCAAAGTCGTCGGACTCGCGGTAGGCGCCGCGCCCATCAGCCACCTGCGCATCGAACAGGTGCAGCTTGTCGTAACGGGCCACGCAGTGCCCGTCATCATCCAGCAGCAGTGAACTGGCGCAGGGCCGGCCCGTGTGCTCGCCCTCGGCCAGCAGAGGCAGGCTGCCGGCCAGCAGCCACAGGCCCAGCTCACGGCTGGTGCTGTGCAGCCAGGGCAGCAGTGGCCCCTCGCCACAGGCCTCAGCGCGCGCCAGCGCGGCCTGATCGCCGCAGCCCAGCGTGGCGAAGTTTTCCGGCAGCACCGCCAGCTGCGCACCGTCACAGGCCGCCTCCTCCAGCAGGGCGCGGGCACGCGTCAGGTTGGTGGCCACCGAGGGCTGGCTGATCATCTGGATTACCGCAACTGTGGACATCCTGCCTCCTTGGGGCGCGGGGCTCAGGGCTTGCCGAACAGGCTGATCTGCGGATCCTGCAGGCTGCCATCGACCCGGTATTCGACACTGGCGACCCGCGACAGCTGCTCGCCGATCAGCTGATCGACCAGCAGCAGCGCGCCGGCCACCGGCAGCGCGCCGGTCATCAGCGCCGCCAGCGGCAGATTATTGGACAGCGGCAGGGTGACCCGCAGGCGGGCCGCCACCTGCTCGGCGGCCATATCCAGCTGCCCCTCAAGATCAAGCCGGGTGGATGGCCCCTCCAGCACCAGCGGCTGGGTGGTCAGAAACACCCCGTCGGTGCCGGTCAGCTGACCACTGATCCGGTCAAAGCTCAGGCCCTGGCCGAACAGATCCGTGAAATCCAGGCGCAGGCGGCGCCCCAGGGTATTGAAATTGAGCACGCCGAACACCCGCAGCAGACCGGCTGCGCCATCGACCTCCAGCAGCTGTCCAGCACGGGCCTCTAGGTCCAGCTGGCCGCTGAAATGCTTGAGCCCGGCCATGGCGGGTGAGCCGGGCCACTGACCATCGACGTCGATGCGAAACGCCTGGCTGCCAAGGCTGGGCGCAAACCCCCACGCCAGCAGCACCTCGCTGGCATCCGTCCCCGCCAGCTGACCGCGGAAGCGGCTGCGTGTCGCCTGCCCCTGCTGCTGCCAGTCGAGACGACCGCTGAGATTCAGGCCCGACAGCTGCAGATCCAGCGCCTCGAAACGCACCCCATCCGGCTGGGGACGCGCCTTGAGCTGCCAGCGCCCGAGCGGCTGTGCGCCCAGCATGACCTGCTCGATGCGGGCATCAAAGGCCGGCAACTGCCGCGGATCAAGGGCGGCCAGCGGATCGCCCGGCACAAGGCCGGCCGCCTCGCGCCGGGCCTTGTCCTCGCTGCTCTCGCGGGCCGGCAGGCGCAGGTGGCGCAGGGCCAGCTGCCAGGGCTGAGCGGGTCGGGCCGGCAGCTGCAGCTGCCCGGCGATCAGCGCGCTGTCCATGTCGATGTGCCAGCCCCCGGCGTGGGGGCGCAGGCCCAGCTGCAGATCCTCCACCGCCAGACTGCCCAGCTGCAGTCTGGCGATGCGCAGCTGCAGATCACGCAACACCCCGGAGCCCTCGCCGCCGGCATAGCGCGCCTGCAGGGCCTGCCAGTCCACAAGGCTCGCCTCGCTCAGGGTGCCGCGCACCTGCAGCCCGGGCAGACGCGGCAGCTGCGCCGGCGCACCGCCCAGACGCAGCTCGCCGCGCAGCCCCTGCAGGGTGCCGGCCGGTGCGGCCAGGGCCAGACTGGCCAGCCCGGCATACTCGAGCCGATAGTCACGCTCGGCGCCCGCCAGGGTCATGCGCCACTGCGCAGGACGGGGATGCTCAGCCGGCTTGCCCAGCGGGGCCGGCAGATCGATCGCGACGCCGGCCAGGTTGGAGTCGACCTGCAGACGACTCTGCGCGCCCTGAAGATCCAGCTGCAGACGATAGGGCAGCTGCCCGCGCGCCGGGATCGGCAGCGCGGGCTTGAGCCAGTCCCCCAGACGCGCCACCGCCACCTGACCGTCGAGCTCGAGGCGGCTGTGGGTCTGCCCGGCCCGCCCAAGGGCCCGAATCTGCCCGCGCACCGCGCCGCCCAGCACCTGGGCACGCAGCTGCTCGGCGCTCAGCCCGCGGGCGCTGTCATAGCGAAAGCGCCCCTGCAGCTGACGGATATCCAGCGGCGGCTGGCTGATCTGCAGCGTCGCCTCGCGAGTGGCAAAGTCGACCACCGCCTGCAGGGGCGCGCCTGTGCGGCTGAGCGGAATATCCAGACGCAGCCCCCCTTGCAGCGCGCCGCTACCCTGCCAGCCGGCGAAGGTGCCGGCGTTACCCAGCGGGGTGTCCTGGAGGATCTTCAGGCCATCGGTCAGCGGCGCCTGAATCTGCGCCTCGACCTGCAGGCGCGCACCGTCGGCACCGCGCTGTACTTCAGCGCGGATCTCCTGCAGCTGGCTGTCCAGCACCGCGGCATGGCCGGCGGCGATCCGTATGCCGCTGTCCTCGATCCAGACCTCGCCGGCCAGATCGCGCAGCACCGGCCATTGTGGCTGATAATCCAGCTGTGCCTCGCGCACCCGAAAGTACAGCGCCAGCGCCCGCGCCTCGGGCCGCGCATCGCGGCTCAGGCTGCCCTGATAGGTGAACAGCCCCTGTTCGATCTGCCCAGCGACGATGGCTCGCTGCAGCCAGTCGGCCAGCGGGCGGGCCAGCGCCGGCGAGCGGGTCGGCAGATAACGGCTGGCCAAGGCGGCATTGCCGTCGCGCAGTCCGACCTGCAGATCCAGGTAATCCTCGGTGGCTGGATCGTGCTGCAGGCGCAGCAGCATGTTGCCGGCCAGCTCGCCCTCCTCGCCAGACAGGCGCATCAGCGCACTGGACAGGGTGAAGGCCTCGGCATCGAGCCGCCAGTCAAGACGGGCACGGGCCGTGTGGTAGTGCCAGGGCGCAGGGAACAGGGTCTGCAGATGCAGCTGAAAATCCTCGCTGTCCAGCTGCAGGGTGCCGCTCTCAAGGGTGCCGCTGAGCAGCCCGCTGACATTGCCGATGGCCGGCACGGCGCGCCAGGCGCCCGTGGCCACGCGCTGCAGGCGCATCTGGTAGGCGACCTG
>CAZFFB010000106.1:0-6941 GCA_964517735.1 uncultured Pseudomonas sp. | reverse complement strand
GTGCAACAGGTGCAACAGGTGCAACAGGTGCAACAGGTGCAACAGGTGCAACAGGGATTATCTCATACGCCGGCTCGCTCGCGCTGGGCCAGTCACTGAACGGCCAGGGTTTGTGCTCGGTATGGAAGGTCACATAACGACCACTCTGGGCGAGGAACTGGCTCAGGCTGTCACCGAATGCCATCAGCGCCCGGCTCGGGCGACCGTTGATCAGGCGCAGCAGCAGCTGGACCACTGCCGTCAGCAGCAGGACAAGCTCGGCGACCTTCCAGACCAGGGCGAACAGCACCATCCACACCACACGCAGCGCCAGGGCTTCGCGGTCAGCTCTCTTGTCGGTCATCGGCGGATACTCCTTGTACAGAAACCGCAGGCTTCAGAAACCACTGGAGGAAATGAAATCGACGTCGGTCTTGGGCTCACCGGACATCAGCAGGCCGATCACCTGTTCGAGGGTGCGACCCTCGAAGAGTATGGCATGCAGGCCGGCGACCAGGGGCATGTAGACACCCAGTTGATCGGCACGGGCCTTGAGTACGCGGATGGTGTTGACCCCCTCGGCCACCTCGCCGAGGCGCTCGACCGCCGCCGCCAGACTCAGCCCCTGCCCCAGCGCCTGGCCGACCTGGTAGTTGCGGCTCTTGGCCGAGGAGCAGGTGACGATCAGATCACCCACCCCGGCAAGGCCCAGGAAGGTCATCGGGTTGGCGCCCAGCGTCACGGCAAAGCGGGTCATCTCGGCCAGCGCGCGCGTGATCAGCATACTCTTGGTGTTCTCGCCCATGCCCATGGCCGCGGCCATGCCGGACATGATCGCGTAGACATTTTTCAGCGCACCGCCCAGCTCGACGCCAAAGCGGTCGCGGCTGGCATAGACCCGGAAGGTACGCCCGTGCAGGGCCTGCTGGACGCGCTGGCACAGCTCATCATCCTCGCTGGCTACCACGGTGGCGGTCAGGGCATGCTCGGCGATCTCGCGGGCCAGATTCGGTCCAGACAGCACGCCGATGCGCGCCCTGGGGGCGATTTCCTCGAGAATCTGGCTCATCAGCTTGAAGCTGTCCGCCTCGATGCCCTTGGTGGTGCTGATCAGCAGCTTGCCGGCCAGCTGCTCGGCCACCGGCTGCAGGGCCGCACGCAGTGCGGTAGAGGGCAGCACGACGAAGATCAGCTCACAGGCCTGTACGGTCGCTGCAAGGTCAGTGACCGGCTCGACGGCCGGGTGCACCTTGATGCCCTTGAGATAACGCGGGTTCTCGCCGGTAGTGCGAATCGCCTCGGCTTGCTCGCGATCACGCATCCACAGGAGCGCCCGCTGACCATTCTCCGCCAGAAGATTGGCCAAGGCGGTGCCGAAGCTGCCGCCGCCCAACACGGCTACAGGTTGCTGCTCAGTCATCATGGGTCCAGTTCCGGCCGCAGTGTGCGGCAATGCTGCGCATTATACGGCGACGCTGCCCGACGGCCAGCCTCAGCGGTACTGGCAAAAAATCCGCGCTGGTTTAACATGCGCGACCCTGCATCCACTCACCGTCGAGGACACTGCCAGTGCCTGGCCCTCTGCGTGCTTCGTTGCTTTCCTGCCTGGGTCTTCTGATCGGTCTGCCCAGCGCACTGGCCAGCGACGATCTGTTTCTCGACAGCGCCCCCCTGCCGGAAATCCTCACCGCCACCCGCCTGCAGCAGCCGCCGGCGGCGGTGCCGGGCAGCATCAGCGTGATCGATCGGCAGCTGATCCAGGCCAGCGGTGCGCGCACCCTGCCCGATGTGTTGCGCCTGGTACCCGGCATGCTGGTGGTGCCCGCGGTCGGCAACCCGCCGCAGACCACCGTCAACTACCACGGCAGCAGCGCCAATCAGGCCCGCCGCCTGCAGGTGCTGATTGATGGACGCTCGGTCTATCGCACCGCATTTGCCCAAGTCGGCTGGGACGATCTGCCGCTGGCGATCGAGGACATCGAGCGCATCGAAGTCTTTCGCGGCCCCAACACCGTCAGCTACGGCGCCAATGCGCTGATGGCGGTGGTCAACGTGATCACCCGCACCCCGCGGGACAGTCATGGCACGCACTTCAAGATCACCCAGGGACAGAATGGCATCAACGACTGGTATGCCCGCCACGGCATGGGCTGGGAGGGGGGCGATCTACGCCTGTCGCTGTCCGGCCAGCAGGATGATGGCTTTGACCGGCGGGCCGACGGCGCGCCGTTGCGCGATGAACGGCGCCTGAGCCGCTTCAACCTGCGCATGACCCATGAGCCGGACAGCCGGCACCTGATCGACTGGAGGCTGGGCGTCAAGGAAGGTTCCACCCAGGTCAACAACACCTACAGCGCCCTCCTGCCCCTCAACCTGCAGCCGGGCGAACAGGATGAAGCGGCCGACATTACCGGTCGCGATTATGCCGCCGACATCCGCTGGCGCTTCGAGCAGTCAGCCCGGCATACCGTGCAGGTACAGGCCAACCTGCAGCACTGGGAGCGTCTGCGCGAGTGGCGGGCCTGCGAGGCACAACCGGCCTTCTCCGCAGAAGCCCGCCAGCTGTGGAGCCTGTTCGATACCCGGCAGCGCGACCTGCTGCGCCGCGGCATTCTTGCCCCGCAAACCCCCGAACAATGGACCCTGGCCGGTGCATTCAACAACCTGCTGAACGCCAGTTTCGATCCGCTGACCGGTACCTTCGAGCATGCCTGCGGGCTGATCAATGAGGACTCGCGCGAGACCCGCCTGAGCCTTGAGCTGCAGGACACGCTGAGCCTGTCGGACAGCCTGCGCCTGCTCAGCGGCGCCAGCTACCGTCATGACCAGGCCAGCTCGCAGACCTACCTTGGCAACACGCGCAGCCGCACGACCTGGCGACTGTTCGGCCACCTGGAGTGGTACCTTGACGAGCACTGGCTGCTGCAAGGTGGCAGTACCTACGAATACGACTCCTCGATCGGCGCCTCGCTGACCCCGCGGGTGGCCCTCAACTACCTGATCTCGCCCGCCCATGGCCTGCGCGCGGTCTATTCCGAGGCGATCCGCGCGCCGGACATGTTCGAGAATGATGCCCGCTGGCAGTACACGATCAATGATCTGCGCCCCCGGCCCTATGGGCAGCCCCAGGCGCTGTTTTTCATCACGGCAGAGGGTCCGGGCACGCTTGACCATGAGCGGATGCGCTCCTACGAGCTGGGCTACAACGGCCAGTTCGCACGCCAGGGCCTGAGCCTTGACCTCAAGCTGTTCCATGATGAAATCACCGACATGATCAGTGGCCCGCTGCAGATCTTCAATTTCAACCCGAACAACCAGAGTCGCCTGCGCCTGAGCGGCGTGGAGGGAGAACTGGACTGGCGTCTGGGCACGGCCGACCGCCTGCGCCTTGGCTACACTTACCTGGACATCAAGGCCAGTCACCCGGATGACCGTATGCTCTCGCCGCGCCACAGCGGCACCATCGGCTGGTTGCGCAACTGGCAGGATAACTGGAGTACCGCTCTCTTCTACCATGGCGCCGACATGCTCAATCAATACCGCTTCGAACGGCTCGATGTGCGTCTGGCCAAACAGCTGAGCGTGGCCCGCAGCACCCTGGAGCTGGCGGTCATGCTGCAGCAGCGCCTGGACGACGAGCCCCTCAGCCGCCCCAACAACAACCTTGATGAGCGCCGCCTGCTGTGGTTCTCGGCTGGGCTGGAGTTCTGACAGCCAATGCGCCTTCGCTCATGGACGAGAACAGGCTGGCAGCGCGTGCAGGTCTGGCTGACATGTGCGCTTGTGCTGCCCCTTCTGCTGCTCAGTAGCGGGTCGCCGGCTGCCGAAATCCACGTACTCAGCAGCAATGACAGCCCTGCCCTGCAGCAGTTCGTCGAGCAATTGCGCCAGCAGCGCCCCGCTGACCGTGTGCAGCTGCATGCCTCGCCAGAGCACCTGCGCCCGGAGACACTGCCCACGGACAGTCGCCTGATCCTGCTGGGCAGCAAGATGCTCGCCTGGCGCCTGGCGCAGGCGCAGACACCGCCGACCCTGGTGCTGCAGGTCAGCCGCGGGCAGGCTCAGCAGCAACTGGGCGAGCAGCATCCTCCCGGACTGACCCTGCTGTGGAGTGACCCACCGATCGATCGCCAGCTGCGCCTGCTGCGCCTGCTGCTGCCGCAGAGCCACCGGATCGGCGTGCTTTACAGCGCCCACAGCGCCTTTCGCCTCGAGGAGCTGCAACGGCTGCCTGCCCAGCTCGAGCTGCAGCGCTGGGACAATCAGTACGACAACCGCCCGCTCAATCGCCTGCTCGAGCGCAGCGAAGTGCTGCTGGCCCTTGACGATCCACAGCTGTTCAATCCGCAGAGCATCAAGATCATTCTGCTGGCCAGCTATGGCCGCCGCCAGGCCATGATCGGCCCGACAGCCGCCTTCATCCGCGCAGGCAGCCTGAGCAGCACCTACAGTGACCAGCAGGACTGGCTGGACACCCTTGATGCCTGGCTGGACACGCCTCCCGCGCACTGGCCCAAGGCCGCCTATCCGCGCCACTTCAAGGTACTGAGCAACCCCCAGGTGGCCCGCTCCCTGGGGATCGCCTTGCCCGGTGACGAGCAACTGGCCGAGCAGTTGCGCGCGGAGGAGACCCGGCCATGAGCCGCCGGGGCCTGCAGGACAGCATCTTTGCCCGCACCCTGGCAATCAGCCTGGGGCCGGCACTGACGCTGATCGTGCTGCTGACCGGCTATTTCACCTACACCCGCTTGCAGGATCTGCAGGAAGAGCTGCAGGCCAGCGGCCAGCTGATCGCCAACCAGCTGGCACCGGCCAGCGAATTCGGGGTGATTTCCGGCAATAGCGAGATCCTCCATGGCCTGCTGCAGGCCAGCCTGACGCCCCATGTACGCTTCATCGAAGTGCGCGATGCCGAGCAGCACACCCTCGCCTATATCGAGCAAGCCACTACCAGCGAGGGCACGGTCAGCCAGTTCCGCACCCCGATCCTGCGCCAGCAGATCCCGCTGGATGACCGCTTCCTGCTCGATCCACCCAGCCAGTCGCCTGCGCTCAGCAGCGAAGTGGTCGGCGAGGTGCTGGTCGGCGTCACCGATGAGGCCTTTCGTGAGCGGCAGCGCAAGATCCTGCTGCGCGCCGCCGGACTGTCACTGCTCGCCCTGCTGCTGACCCTGACCATGGCCTATCGCCTCGCCCAGAGTGTGTCGCGTCCGGCTGAGGCGATGAGCCGGGCGGTCAGTGCCATCGAAGCCGGCAACTATGCGGTCTACCTGCCCGAGACTGACTGCTCGGAACTGGGCGAGCTGGCCCGCCACATCAACTACCTCTCCCAGGCACTGGAGCGGGCAGATCAGGCGCAGAGCCGCAACCTCGCCCAGCTGATCGCTGCACGCGAGCAGGCCGATACCGCCCGTGATGAGGCGCAGACCGCCAATCAGGCCAAGTCCGAATTTCTCGCCATGATGAGCCACGAGCTGCGTACGCCGATGAACGGCGTGATGGGCATGCTGCAGCTGCTCGAAACCACGCCGCTGAGCGAGGAGCAGAGCGAATACACCGCATTGGCGCTGGAGTCGACCAGCCACATGCTCAAGGTGATCAACGAGCTGCTGGATCTGGCCCGCATCGAGCGCGGCGCGCTGGAGCTTGAGCGCATTCCCTTCGAGCTGCCCGCGCTGCTGGAGCGTACCGTCCAGGCCTTCGAACACACCGCTCGTCAGCGCAATCTGCGGTTGCAGCTGCAGATTGCCCCGCTACCGGTCGAGCGCGTGCTGGGGGATCCGACCCGCCTGCGGCAGATTCTCGTCAATTTGATCGGCAATGCCCTCAAGTTCACCGAACAGGGGCATGTCTGTGTACGGGTGCAAGGACAGCGCGAAAGCACCGGGCACCTGAGGCTGATCTGTGCGGTGGAGGACACCGGCATCGGCATCCCGCTGGCCAGCCAGGCCCGCATCTTCGATGCCTTCCAGCAGGCGGACACCTCGATTTCCCGCCGTCATGGCGGCACGGGGCTTGGACTGTCCATCGCCCACAGCCTGGCGCTGCGCATGGGGGGGGATCTCAGGGTAGTCAGCGAGGAAGGTCGGGGATCTTGCGTCACGCTGGAGGTGCTGCTGCAGTGCGAACATCATGCCGCGCACACCCGCGCAGGTGTGCAGGATACGTCAGTGGATGGCCCCCACCGACCATCGACGGGTGGCGATTTGCCGTGAAATCCGGCACCCTTGCACCTTGCCTGCGTCATGCTGGCGCGACCTGATGGCGCGCGGCAGCCGGATGCTGTGACTTTACGCGGTGCCGCGCAGTCCCATGAATTCAATGACTGTCCGCCCCATACGGCCAGCGCACGCGGTTGGAAAGATCTGTTCCCCTGTCTGCACAGGGATTGTCGAGGAGCTCGCATGACCAAACAAAACGCCTTCACTCGGGAAGAACTGCTCAGCTGCAGCCGCGGTGAACTGTTCGGCCCGGGTAACGCGCAACTGCCCGCCCCCAACATGCTGATGATCGATCGTATCGTTCACATCAGCGAAACCGGCGGCAAGTACGGCAAAGGCGAGATCGTGGCCGAGCTCGACATCAATCCGGACCTGTGGTTCTTTGGCTGCCACTTCGAGGGTGACCCGGTGATGCCCGGCTGCCTGGGTCTGGATGCCATGTGGCAGCTGGTCGGCTTCTACCTCGGCTGGCAGGGCAACCCCGGCCGTGGTCGCGCCCTGGGTTCGGGCGAAGTGAAATTTTTCGGCCAGGTCTTGCCGACCGCCAAGAAGGTCACCTACAACATTCATATCAAGCGCACCATCAATCGCACACTGATCCTCGGCATCGCCGATGGCACCGTCAGCGTCGATGGCCGCGAGATCTACAGTGCCGAAGGCCTGCGCGTCGGCCTGTTCACTTCCACTGACAGCTTCGAAGGGTTACCCGCATGCGTCGCGTCGTGATCACCGGGATGGGCA
>CAZFFB010000105.1:0-6956 GCA_964517735.1 uncultured Pseudomonas sp. | reverse complement strand
CGCCGCGTGCTGCATCACCCGCGCGGCGAAGCAGGTCATGGTGATGCTCTTGCCGGAACCCTGGGTGTGCCAGACCACACCGCCCTTGTGGCTGCCGCCGGGGCGCGAGGCGTCGACCACCTGGTTGATCGCTGCACGCACGGCGTGGAACTGGTGATAGCCGGCAATCTTCTTCACCAGCGTGCCGTCGTCCTCGAACAGCACGAAGTAGCGCAGGTAATCGAGCAACAGCTCCGGCGCCAGCACCCCGCGCACCAGGGTCTCCAGCTCGTTGAACTGGCCGAGCGGGTCGAGCGTCTCGCCGTCGATGGTGCGCCAGCTCATGAAGCGCTCGGCGCTGGCCGACAGCGAGCCCATGCGCGCCTCACTGCCATCGGAGATCACCAGGATCTCGTTGTAGTGGAACAGATCGGGGATCTGTTCCTTGTAGGTCTGCAACTGATCGAAGGCCTTCCACAGGTCGGCATGCAGATCGGCGGGGTTCTTCAGCTCCAGCAACACCAGCGGCAGGCCGTTGACGAACAGGATGATGTCCGGGCGGCGGGTGTGCTTCGGGCCCTGGATGCTGAACTGGTTGATTGCCAGCCAGTCGTTGGCCGCCACGTTGGCCCAGTCGATCAGCCGCACGAAATCGCCACGGGTTTCACCGTCGACCTGGTACTGCACTGGTACGCCGTTGACCAGCAGGCGGTGGAACAGCCGGTTGGCGGACAGCTGCACCGGCATGCCGAGATCCAGCACCTGCTTCAGCGCATCCTCGCGGGCCGCCAGCGGCACCTTCGGGTTGAGCCTGGCGATGGCGGCACGCAGGCGCATGGCCAGCACCACGTCGCGGTAGCTCTCGCGCTGCGGATCGCTGCCGTCATGGGCGATATCCGGGCCGTAGAGGTGCGTGTAGCCCAGCTCGCCCAGCCAGCCGAGGCATTCCTGTTCCAGTTGGTCTTCGGTCATTGCGGCATCAATTCCTTTTAATCCATCGCCATCGGGCAACAGGCTGTTGCCCAATTATCGGGCGGTCTCGTCATCACGGCGTATGCCGGGCTGCCTGCCGCTCAACCGCCGCCGCAATCAGCGGCGCGACCTCGCGCAGGCCCGCCAGCGTCAGCTTGCCCTGCTGATACATGCGGTACCAGGAACGGCGCTGGCGCAAGACACGCTCGTCATCGCGCAGATGCAGGCGTTCCAGCGTCTGCGCAGCCAGCTCCCGTAGTTGCTCCGGGACGTTCTCCGGCACCACGACAAGCTGCAAGGACGGCAGCAACACTGCAAACCAGCCCTCACGCACCACCAGCGGATCGAGGATGTTTACCGCCTTGTTCTTGCTGCTGTTGATCCAGGCCGAAGCGAAGCGGTAGTTGTTCCATTCATAGGCCAGCGACTCATCGGCATCGACCGGGAGGAAATGATCGACGGTGCCAACCGGCTCGTACATGGCGCCATAGGCACACAGATCCCGAAAGGCCTCCGCCAGATCGCCCTTGAAAGGGCTCCAGAAGTCCCGGGGGCGTTGATCACGTTTACGACTCGCCTTGGGATGCTCCAGCAACCAGTGCGCCCCTTTCTGGCGGCTCTTGGCGTCGAACTCGGCCGGCTCGTACAGGCGTGATCGATCGACTTCAATCATGCGTCACCCGATCCCTGCGGCAGTTGCCGGGTTTCGACCAGCCAGCGCGGCCAGAACTCGTCATGGCCCGCCAAGACACGCTGCAACTCCCTGTGGATGGCCGCCTGGGTCTTGAGCCCAGCCGGCAAGGCCGCCTGGTCGCCACGCATCCAGGCTTCGGCGGCCTCGATGGCGCGCTCCGCCTCGACCGAGCGCGCCTGGCGCAGGCCGAAGGCATCCGACACCAGCCAGTTCACCACGTCACCCTGCTTGGCCCACGGCTCCTGCGCGACGCAGGCCTGACCGTCGCGCAGCTGGATGTTGAACACCGCATCCTGCCCCTCGTCGAACTCCGGTTCGGCCGAGGCCAGCACCAG
Source organism: uncultured Pseudomonas sp. (assembly GCA_964517735.1). GTDB lineage: Bacteria > Pseudomonadota > Gammaproteobacteria > Pseudomonadales > Pseudomonadaceae > Geopseudomonas. The sequence continues at coordinate 4,976 of CAZFFB010000105.1, read as the reverse complement.
CGGCGAATGGGTGGCGACGATCAGTTGCACCGGCACCTTGCGGCCGGTCAGCGCCTGCATGACCCGCAGCAGGGCCGGCACGATCCGTCGCTGCCACTGGGGGTGCAGGTGGCATTCGATCTCGTCGATCAGGAAGATGATTTCCCTGGCCCGCTTGCGCCCGGTCTGCTCGCAGGCCAGCAGGTGTTCGCGCCAGGTCCAGACCAGCAGATAGGCCAGCGCCGCGATGCGCCGCATGCCGGCCGAGGCATGCACCAGCGCCACATCCTGCCCGTAGGGCATGCGCAGCGACGGGTAATCCTTGACGTCCAGCCCCAGCCGCACCGGCTGGCCCGGTTCGAGCTTCTCCGTGCCGGACGGCGACAGCGCATCCAGCACCTTGACCAAATCGGCGAACGCCGGATCCTGGCCCTTCTGCCAGAGCACCCAGTCGTGGATCAGGCCGTTGCAGTGGCGGATGCCGCCCGGTCCTTCCAGGCCGTTCCAGACTTGCTCCGCCGCGAAGTTGAACGCCCTGGGGCGCTCCGGCGCGTCGGCATCTTTCCAGTAGTTGCGCGCCGGATCCCAGGCCGCGAAGCTGCCATCCACCGCCGCATAGATCACCACGCCGGGGATCGGCGGACGGCCCGGCTTGGTCGGCCAGAATTGCTCGGCGCGCTTGAAGACGCTGGTCTCCTCGACATCGCCCGGCGTGGCCTTGCTGTAGGCGTAGGCGATGCTCGGCCTCTTCTCCGCCAACGGCGGCACCGCCATCATCCCGCGCGCCCAGCTGCGGGTCAGCGCCCACCAGGCGATATCGAGCAGGAAGCTCTTGCCCAGGCCGTTGTCGCCGGTGATGAAGTTCAGCCGTGGGGCAAACTCGACCGGGCCGAAGGCGGAGGCCGGGCCGACGCCCTTGAGCGCGAGGGTTTTCAGCATGTACGGGTCTCCACGACGAGAACGACGGGGTGCCTGGCAAGATTGCCCATCCCGCCCCGGCCGCTGCAGACGGGGCAGCCACTATAGCGACGGTTTGCAGGGTGCGGCATCACTCCACCACCTGCCAATGCCCGCCCCTGGCCGGGCCGATGCGGCGCAGGCGGTTTTCGGCCTGCAGCTTGCTCAGGTTGCGCTGGATCGAGCGCTCGGTCACGCCGGTCAGTGCCGCCAGCTCCGGGATGGTGATATCTGGCTGCGCAGCAATGGCTTCGAGAATTTTCCCCGACGTTTTCCCCGACGTTTTCCCCGACGTTTTCTCCGACACGCTCGGCGTCTGGCCTGCTGCGACACTCGGCCAGAGGTCGTCGAGCGACTGCAGGTCGAAGGCCATCAGAGCGCCTCCTCAACCAGCGCCTCGGCTTCCGGCAGGCGCAACTGGCCGGAGATCAGGCGGGGGAGCAGGGTGTCGCGTAGGTGGGTGAGGGTTTGGGCTTGCTGGCGATTTGCATATACCCGCTCGAAAATAGGCCCAGCGATCTCCGTAAAAGCCGTAAGCAATCCCGCATCGGCGATTGGCAGCTTCAACTCAAGAATCTGGTCAGGCTTCACCCGTTGGTGGCTATTCGAAGTCCCGGTGACCAATTGGCACAGTTGCTGCTGAAAATCAGGCGAGCTGAACAGGCAGTAAATCAGCTCCTTGCTGGCATCAGCCTTTGGCGAGTATGCAAGAAACTCCGTCGAGCAAACCGCATTCTCCCCATGCCTGACCGGCAACCATATCCGAGGGATATGGGGGTTCAGTTTTGACAGCAGCACAGCCTGATCTGGCAGTGGCGTCTTGTTGCTCTTTATGGACTCACCCAACTCAAAAACCGGGTACTGGCCACTATCGAAGGCGGGCAGGCTGTAATGCTCGAACTGCTCATCCGGCGATGCGAGAGGATTGATCGAGCCTTTTTTCTGCTCGGCAAGCTCGGTGATGCTGCCAACCCTCCACCCCCTCGGCACCAACCCCAGCTCGGACTCCTCGAAGCTGTCGGGGAACAGGGCGGCGGTGGTGGCGTCCATGCCTTCCGGCTGGCAGCCTTCGGCCTTGGCGCGCACGGGGTCGAAATCGACGAACCAGGACTTGAACAACGCCTGGGCGATGCCTTCCAGGGTGGTGTTGGTTTCACGGAGGAGGGTGATGCGGTCGTCGAGGCTCCGCAGCACATCAACCATCGCACGCTGAGTATCAATCGGTGGCAAGGGCACTTGTAGTGTCGCAAGAGCCTTCCCAGTCAGATGTTTGATAGTTGTTCCCGTGAAATGTGCTTCAAGGGAACCTTTTTTTGCCGCTAGGCAAAACCAATAGAACAGGTAGTAGTTGTCCAGCGTCTCTTTCGTTCTGATTCGATGAAGGGCTTTCTGAATCTTCATACCTGGAGAACCACTCCAGATTGCGCACCGCCCAGGCTCGCCACCCTCACAAACTACCAAGTCGCCAGGGCATAGGCCGTAACGCTTGTCCTCATGAGGCTCAAACTTCATCTCTGCCAAGTCAGAAAGATCAAATTCGCCCCATCGAACATTACTGTTACCAAGGTAGGGCTGGAGAGTGCCTTTGTTCTTCTTTGCATCAAGCATCTTGCCCAGGCAAGAGTCTACATGCTCTGCAAGACGCACCATGGGCCATTCAGAGTTCATACCCCAACCCCCCCAGCTTCCGGCGAATCAGCTGATCCAGCTCCGTGCCTCTGGCCATCCGAACTACCTGATTCACGCTTGCGCTGCTCATGCCTTGTCCCCCGACCGATCCGCCGGCCAGTCCAGACCCAGTTCCCGCTCCAGCTCCTCGACGCTCGGCAGCTTGCCCTGCAAGTCCGCGGGCAGGCTGTGCGCCAGGCTGTAGGTAGACAGGCCCATCGGCTTGTGGATATCGCTCAGGGCATATTCGGCCACCAGCCGATCCTTGCTCTTGCACAGCAGCAGGCCGATGCTTGGCTGGTCGCCTTCGCCGCGCAACTGCTCGTCGACCGCCTTCAGGTAGAAGTTGAGCTTGCCGGCAAATTCCGGCTCGAAGTCCACGGTCTTCAGCTCGATCACCACATGGCAATGCAGCCGCGTGTGATAGAACAGCAGGTCGAGAAAGAACTCGCGCTCCCCCACCTGCAGCGGCACCTGCCGGCCCAGATAGGCGAAGCCCGCGCCCAGCTCCAGCAGGAACTGGGTGATATGGCCGATCAGGCTGTTTTCCAGCTCGCGCTCGCTGTGCTCCTTGCCCAGCGACAGGAAGTCGAACACATAGGGATCCTTGAGCACCTGGCTTGCCAGCTCGGACTGGGCTGCCGGCAGGGTGCGGGTGAAGTTGCTGATGGCGCGCCCTTCCCGTCGCCACAGATCGCTTTCGATCTGATGCACCAGCACACTGCGGCTCCAGCCGTGGGCGAGGGTGTTCTGCACGTAGTACAGCGCCTCGTCATGCTGCTTGCACTTGGCGATGATCGCCAGATTGTGTCCCCAGGGGATGGTGAGGATTTGCGAAACAGGCTGTTGCGCAATTGCGGTGTTGTCCTGCTCGTCCGCCATCTGCCGCCAGAACAGATACCACTGCCGGATCAGTTCGAGGTTGCGCCGGGAGAATCCCTTGATCTGTGGAAACTCGCTCATCAGATCGGCACTCAGCTGTGCCAGAAAGCCACTGCCCCAGGCGTATGCCTGCTGGCGGCTGACGATGTCGCTGCCCAGCTCCCAGTAGAACTGCAGCAGCGCGCTGTTGACCGCCACGGCCGCCTTGAGCTGTACCTGGCGGAAACGGCTCTTCAACTCGCCCAGCCAGCCGCTGTATTCGACCTGCTGATGCAATGCCGGCAATTCAGACATGGCGACCTCTCGCGCTATGCATGGGATTCAGCCTTTCTCCATGCAGGTGCCCGATGACCTGTATAGAAAACCGGGATTTTCTATACAGGTCGCTGGGCATATATAGGGAAAACGGCCCTTTCCGATGCATGTCCTGTCGGATTACGCCCTGCGGGCTAACCCGACCTACGTCCGTGCAGGGCTTCTGCTTAGAGGTCATAACCGAGGCTCCCGAGTTTCTGGCGAATCAGCTGATCCAGTTCTGCACCTTTCTGCATCTGCTCGGCCAGCTTTTCGGTGAGCTTGTGCATCTTGTCGGCAAACGCCTCGTCGTCGTCCTCGACTGCCTCGGCGCCGACGTAGCGGCCCGGCGTCAGCACATGGCCGTGTTCGGCGATCTCGGCGAGAGTCACGCTGCGGCAGAAGCCGGGCACGTCGGCGTATTCGCCCACTGCGCCGCCGACATCCAGCGGCTCGCCGCGCCAGGCGGCCACGGTCTGGGCGATGCGCTCGATGTCGGCGTCGCTCAGTTCGATCTGCACCCGGCTGACGCTGGTGCCGAGCTTGCGCGCGTCGATGAACAACACCTCTCCCGGGCGGGCGGTCTTCTGCCTGGCGAGGAACCACAGGCAGGCGGGGATCTGGGTGTTGAAGAACAGCTGGCCGGGCAGGGCGACCATCACCTCCACCACGTCGGCCTCGACCATGGCGCGGCGGATCTCGCCCTCGCTGTTCTGGCTGGAGCTCATCGAGCCGTTGGCCAGCACGATGCCGGCGCGGCCGCTCGGCTTGAGGTGGTGGAGCATGTGTTGCAGCCAGGCGTAGTTGGCGTTGCCCTGCGGCGGGGTGCCGTAGACCCAGCGCGGATCGCCCTCCAGGCTGCCGTGCCACCAGTCGCTGACGTTGAACGGCGGGTTGGCGAGGATGAAGTCGGCGCGCAGGTCGCTGTGCTGGTTGCGCACGAAGGTGTCGGCCGGCTCCTTGCCGAGGTTGAAGTCGATGCCGCGGATCGCCAGGTTCATCGCCGCCAGCCGCCAGGTAGTGGGGTTGGATTCCTGGCCGTAGATCGACACGTCGCCCAGCTTGCCGCCGTGGGCCTCGATGAACTTCTCCGACTGCACGAACATGCCGCCCGAGCCGCAGCACGGATCGTAGACCTTGCCGTGGTGCGGGTTGAGCACCGCTACCAGGGTCTTGACGATGCTCGCCGGGGTGTA
>CAZFFB010000104.1:0-6969 GCA_964517735.1 uncultured Pseudomonas sp. | reverse complement strand
CTGGGCCTTCGCCCGGACGGCCTCGATGGACAGGAAGCCCTTGGCGTCGCCCAGCTTGACACGCCTCGTCCCGAGCTTGACACGCCTACCCTGGGCGTCGCGCTCCTGGGAGTAGAGGTCGCGCTGGACAGCGAATGACTTGGAGTTCGCATTGACAATGGCGAGAAGGCCCGGAACAAGGGTATCCCGGACGGGGTACGATAGGACGCGCCCGCTGCCGTCCCGCTGGGCAGGCGGCAGGTTCTCGACAAAACGGATCGTGAGCTTGGTGGGGGCGTACTTGGGCATGACAGGGCTCCTCTGGTTGGCAGGCCGAGGCAAACCGTCTGCGAACCGCGCAGGCTGCGGACTAGGTATGCATCTGGATGCCAAATTGTTGGATTGCCCGGCTATCTCGCCAATCCTTTTTGACGATAAATGAGCCTAAATGCCTCTAACTGCTGCCAAATGATGGCAAAATGCGAACTTAAAATCCCTCGCCCGTAGGGGCATGCCGGTTCGACTCCGGCTTCGGCACCAAAAGCATGATTCCAGCTTGATCCCGGTTCACCCGAATCAGACTGAAACCCAGAGAAACCGGCCACTTGAGCCGGTTTTTTTGTGTCTGGGGTTGCCCGTGTGCATCCGGATAGCCCCACCGTTTAGGTACATGTTTGGGTATGCGCCGATTCGATATGGAAACGTATGCCAATGGCCCGCGCCGCTACACACGGATGCCTTGCTCGGCTTCTAGCGGGCAGCACACCGCCGCCTACCCTCAGCGTCCATCATCCTCACCCCCCATGCAGGCGTGGCGAGCGACCTGGCGCCGGCTCCCTCGCGAGCGCCGCAGATGACACAACCGATAAAAGCCCAGGACGACCAGCACACCGACGCCCAGCACATGCCACAACGGCAGATTCTCAAACATCACGCTCCCCTTCAGCAGACGCAGGACGGGCTCGCAGTATCTGCAACGCCTGCGGGAAGTCAAAACCATTGAGCGCTTCGGCAAAGGCGGCAAACTCTGCACCCAGCGCGGCCCGCACCAGGGGTATGTGATCGGCGAACAGATGCTTGCTGTCACCATCATCGAAGGCCAGCAGATCGATCAGCTGCTGGCGCAGGGCGGGCCACTGCCCCAGATCGACCACTGGCGCCTCAGGCTCTGCCAGCGCCGCCGGCAGCACCTGATCGAGGCGGCTGATCAGCTCCGCCAAAACCTGCTCCAACTGCTGCAGGGCAACGTGCAATGCCGTGTGATCCTGTCCAGCGCGGATCGCCTGCTCAAGAGTCGCGGCCTGCCTACTGATCTCAGTGGCGCCGATCTGCGCGGTCACCGCCTTCAGGCTGTGGGCCAGACGCTCAGCCTCGTCCTGCCGTCCACGGATCAACGCCTCCCTGAGGTGTGCGGCACAATCATGCTGCCCCTGGCAGAAGCGCTGCAACAGCCGCAGGTAAAAGGCCGGTTGCCCCGGGGCGCGCAGCAGCCCACCTTTGACATCCAGCCCCTCGATATCCAGCAGGCTCGCCAGCGCCGCCTCGCCCTCTGGCACCACAGGCTCAGCCAAGGACACATCCGGTGCATCCTCACCCGCGGCGGCAGGGCTCTCTCCCTCGGGCAGCGGAGAGAGACGCACCCAGCGCTGCAGGCTGGCCAGTAGCTGGCGGGGATCAATCGGCTTGGCGATATGATCATTCATCCCCGCCTGCAGGCAGCGCTCACGATCGACAGGCATGGCATTGGCCGTCATGGCCAGGATCGGCAGCTCGCGCCCCTCGGGCATGCTGCGCAGATGGCGAGTGGCGGTCAGGCCATCCATCACCGGCATCTGCATGTCCATCAGCACCACGTCATAGGCATGCTGACGCACCTTGTCTAGCGCAATCGCGCCATTGTCTGCCATATCAACCTGCATGCCGAAGGCCTGCAGGAATTCACGGGCCACCTCCTGATTGAAGGCATTGTCCTCGACCAGCAAGGCCCGGGCGCCCTTGAGGCTGCCATCTGGCTGCGTCTCGATCAGCCCGCGGGCAGCCTGCTGCGGCCCTTCCACCCTGCCAAAGTGCTGCAGCAAGGCATCGAACAGCCCCGACGGGCTGACCGGCTTGATCAACACCTCGCCAATCCCAAGACGAGCCGCCCGATCTCGTACCGCCTCGCGATCATCCGCGGTGACCATCAGCACCAGCGGCACACGACTCAACGGCTGACGGTGCAGAGCCTCGGCCACCTGCAGGCCATCCATGCCCGGCATATGCCAGTCGAGGAAGATCACATCAAAAGGCCTGCCCAGCGCATCGGCATCGGCAATGCTCTGCAGCGCCTGCTCGCCGCTACAGGCCTGGCTCGCCCGAAAGCCCATGCCCTCCAGCAGCAGCGCAATCACGCCCGCCGCATGGGGATTGTCGTCAACCACCAGGGTGTTAAGGCCATGCAGGTCCGTGTGCAGCGCATCACTGTGCCGCTCACTGTTGCCCGGACGCAGTGGCAGGGTGAACCAGAAGCACGATCCCTTCCCTGGCGTGCTGTCGACGCCGATCTCACCGCCCATCAGCTCGACCAGACGCTTGCAGATGGCCAGCCCCAGCCCGGTACCGCCAAAGCGCCGGGTAATCGAGCTGTCGACCTGACGGAAACTTTCGAACAGACGCAGGCGATCCTCAGCGGCAATGCCAATGCCACTGTCGATCACGCCGAAATACAGCCCCGGCGTACCATCGGCCAGCGCGTGAGCCATGACGCGCAGGATGACCTGCCCGGACTCGGTGAACTTCAGCGCATTACTGGTCATGTTGACCAGCACCTGGGTCAGACGCAGCGGATCCCCCATCACGCTGACCGGCACATCAGGGGCGATATCCAGTACCAGCTCAAGCCCTTTGGCAGTGGCGCGCGACACGAACAGGTCGGCCACATCGGTCATCAGCTTTTCCAGCTCGAACTCCGTGGTCTCCAGTACCAGCCTGTCCGCCTCGATCTTGCTGAAGTCCAGGATGTCATTGATCACCCCCAGCAGCAGCTGACCGGCAGCCTGGATCTTCTGCAGGTAATCACGCACCCGCGGCGGCGGCTCGGCCTGCAGGGCCAGATGAGTCATGCCAAGCACCGAGTTCATCGGCGTACGGATTTCATGGGACATGTTGGCGAGAAACTCTGCCTTGGTACGCGCTGCATCCTCTGCAGAAAGGCGTGCCTGCTCGACAGCAGCCAGGGCGGCGCGCTCGGTGGTGATGTCCTCAAGGCTTGAAACGACTCCGACTTCCATATCATCCGGATCGACGGCCCGGCTCGACAGGCGCGCCCAGAAGGTCGAACCATCCCGGCGGCGCACCTCGACCTCACGGGTAAAGGTCTGCCCGTCCCTGAACAGGGCATAAGCCTGCTCGCCGACCCGCACCCAGTCCTCGGAATGGGCATACAGATCGCGATTGCTCTGACCGATCAATACGTCATGGTCGTAGCCGAGCATTTCCTCGCAGCGCCGATTGCAGGCCACGATGATGCGCCCGCGGGTCATCAGGATGCCGGTCGATACCGTATCGAAAATGGTCTGCAAGGTCTCTCGAGAGGCCTCCAGCGCGGCACTGGTGGCGGCCAGTTCAGCAGTGCGCGTCAGCACGCGCTGCTCGGTTTCCTCGAACAGGCGTCGATAGCGCTCCTCACTGTCTTGCAGACGTACCTGCTTGGCTGCCAGCTCCGCCGTCTTGCGCCGCACCGCCAGCCGGGTGGTCCACAGCCAGGTCAGCAGGACCAGCCAGACGCCCATGGTGGCTGGAATCAGCCAGCGCAGGTGAGCAAGCCAAGCAGGCTCAGGCTCCCTCAGCGGTGTACCCATCCACTTGCGCCGCAGCGCCGCGTCCTCCTCGGCCGTGATCGCCAGGCTGCCGGCCTCGACCTGCGCCAGCAGCGCCGTATCCCCCTTGCGTACGGCGCGGTGAAACTGCCCGACATACAGGGTAAAGGCCTTGCGAAAGTCGTCCGTTGGCGAGTACCGGTACAGGTAGAAGCTGGCCGGCGCATCGTCGAGGCAGAAGATCTTCACCTCGAGCCGGCGAGCCGCCTTGACCAGTGCCGTGTAGTTTTCGTAGTAGGCAAGATCGGTGATGCCATGGGTGGCCAGATGCTCGATGCAGGCATCGCCCTGCTGGACCCCGATCAGCAGCCCCTTGAGGGTCTGCGGCCCGGAAATTCCGCTGATGGAGACATGACTGAAGATGCTGACCGGCAGATCCGCATAGGGCCTGGAGTAGTCCAGCAGTGTCTCGCGCCCGGGCGTGCGGTAGATCGTGTCGATGACATCAGCCTCTCCACGCAGCAGCATCTGCTGGGCTTCCCCCCAGCGGGTAGCTGTGAGCTGTACCGCGATACCGGTCTTCTGTTCCCAGAGGCGCCAGTAATCCACCAGATAGCCCTGCACATTGCCGTCATCGTCACGAAACAGGTACGGCGGATAGTTTTCATCGCCTACAACACGCAGCAGCGGCGCACCCTGTGTCACGACCGGCACCACCAGCAACTGCAGACACAACAAAAGCTGCAGCCACCAGACACCCAGCGAGCCTCCCCTTGTGCGCCCCATGTTTCTGTCCCCTGCCCTGCACGATGGTGTTCTTCTTACTCTAGTCGGCCACGACCTACACACGCTGCAAAAAACCGCACTATCCGTCTGCTTGGCAACCACGCTAGATTTGCAAGCCAGTTTGCCGTGGAGCCCTCCCCCATGAAGCGTCGCCTCCTGCTCAAGAGCCTCCCGCTGTTGCCTCTGCTGCCCACCAGCCTGCGCGCCAGCCCGGCGAGTGGCCACATACAGGCACTGGAGCGCTCGTCTGAATACTGGCGCCCCCTTGTTTCCCCGCCAGCCTGGCGCATCCTCTTTGAGGAAGCCACCGAGCCTGCCGGCAGCAGTCCGCTCAATGATGAACACCGCGAAGGGACCTTCGTCTGCGCGGCCTGCTACCTGCCGCTGTTTGACAGCCGCAGCAAATACGACAGCGGCACCGGCTGGCCAAGCTTCACCCAGCCGATCGAAGGCCATCTTGGCCGCAAGCGCGACTTCAAGCTGATCTGGCCACGCATCGAATATCACTGCGTCCGCTGCGGCGGCCATCAAGGGCACGTGTTCAATGACGGACCCCCACCACGTGGAGAGCGCTGGTGCAACAATGGTCTGGCGCTGCATTTTGTGCCCCACACCCAACCACTGCCTGCCCTGCGAGGCTGACTCCATGCGCCTCACCGCTCTGTACCGCACCACGCTGCTGACCTGCCTGCTGGGCAGTGTCCAGGCCATTACCGCTGCACCGGCGCCGGCACAAGCCATCCTTGCCGGTGGCTGTTTCTGGTGTCTTGAACGGGATCTGGACAAGCTGGAAGGCGTGTTGTCGACCACCTCCGGCTACATTGGCGGCCACCTGCCCGATCCGACCTACGAGCAGGTCTCAGCGGGTGGCAGCGGCCATATCGAGGCAGTACGTATCGAATACGACCCAGAGCGTCTCGACTACCAGACACTGCTCGACTACTTCTGGCCGCAGATCGATCCGCTGAACGCCGAGGGGCAGTTTTGTGACATCGGCAGCCAGTATCGCAGCGCGATCTTCTATGGCAATGAGGAGGAGCGGCGCCTTGCCGAAGCCTCTCGCGAGGCGCTGCAGCGCTCGGCGCGCTTCAAGCAGCCGATCGCCACGGACATCCTGCCGATCATGACCTTCTATCCGGCCGAGGACTACCACCAGGACTACGCCAGCCGCAATCCCCTGCGTTACCACTTCTACCGGCAGCGCTGCGGCCGCGATGCCCGCCTGCAAGAGCTCTGGGGCCAGCGCCCTGTCGACTGAGGCAGGATGCGCCCGCCCAGACTCGCTGCGCGGGGCCTGCTGCCCTGAAAGGCATCAGTCCAGATCGACTTCATCGCGGATCAGCACGCAGCAGCGCCCCTGATCATCCTCATGCCAGTCATGCAGGTAGTACATCTCGACACTGCCCGAGGCGGTGACGACGGCGACATAGTCACCGACCTCAGGCGTGAAGAAGGCCGCACTCTGCGGCTCGGCCAGGCATTCGATCAGCGCCGTGCAGAACAGCGCCGGATCGGCATCCTCGTAATAGGCTGCACGGGCCGCCACATCCCATTCGGCCGGTGCGACGAAAGGCCCCCTAAACAGGATGCGCGCCTCGCCCAGATCTTCCTCCTCGGCTTCCTCGTCCGTCTCGTCGGCGCGGTAGAGGCTGCAATCAAGCGCCGCAGGATCGGCGAGTATCGCCTGGCGGGCCGCCAGACGCTGTTGCGGATCGAGGCCATCGGCCTCGCAGAGGGCTTGCCAGATATCGTTCATGAGCAGGGTTCCAGAAGATCAGCGCCTTGATACACATCGCCCGGCGCCCCTGCGGGGGGGGGCGCCAGCGATGCAACGGTCGCCATCATAACAGCCGGCCTTGCCGCGCCAAGGCGCCCCTGTTGCCTACCTCAGAAGACCGGCACGTCCTGGCTGACTGGCTGTACCGGTTCACGGCGCTGCGGACGTGACAGACCCTCGGTACGGAAATGCCCCACATGCTCGCGCAGGCGATCGCTCTGCTCACCCAGACGGGCCGAGGCCAGCGCGCTTTCCTGCACCAGACCCGCATTGCGCTGGGTCATCTGATCCATCTCCGCCACAGCGATGTTGATCTGCTCGATCCCGCTGCTCTGCTCGCTGGAGGCAGAAGAAATCTCGCCGATCAGCGTATTGAGGCGCGCCATGTCGGCCACCACGCCCTGAATCACCTTGCCGGTATCCTGCACACACTGGTTGCCGGACCGCACCTGATCGCCGGCTCCGTTGATCAGCATCTTGATCTCCTGGGCGGCCTCGGCACTGCGGCTGGCCAGCCGGCGCACCTCGCCGGCCACCACGGCAAAGCCACGGCCCTGCTCACCGGCACGCGCCGCCTCGACCGAGGCATTGAGGGCCAGAATGTTAGTCTGGAAGGCAATCGAGTCGATG
>CAZFFB010000103.1:0-6990 GCA_964517735.1 uncultured Pseudomonas sp. | reverse complement strand
CAGCACGAAGAGGAACACGACGCTGGACGACACGCCGAGCGCGATGCCGAACACCCCTTCGGTGGTGATCCACTGGTGGTTGGCCAGCGCGTTGAGGCTGACCCCACGATGGGCCAGCAGGCCGGGCATCCAGGGGCCGGCGATGCTGTAGAGCAGAAAGACCAGCGCGATCACCGCCAGGGCCGGGCCGAGCGCCCGGCGTGCGGCCTCCAGCAGCAGCGGGATGCCGAGGCAGGCGGTCAGCAGGTCAAGGTGGGTCAGGCTGCCGGGACGCTGGGCCAGCTGCTCGTAGGCGATGAACAGGTAAGCCGCGGTGGCGCAGGCCAGCAGACCAAGGCCCAGATCGCCGAGCGGTACCCGATCGCGCGGCGAGCGGCGAAACGCCGGATAGACCAGATAGGTCAGCAGCAGGGCAAAGGCCAGATGAATGGCGCGGGTCTGGGTGTCGTTGAACACGCCCACACCGAATACGAAAGGCAGCGGTGAGGCAATCCACAGCTGGAACAGTGACCAGAGCAGCGCCAGGGCTGCAATGGCGTGAGCCATGGTGCCCCGGGGCAGGCGGCCACCGACATCCCGGGCGATCAGTTCTTCGGCGGAGAGGGTCTTGTCATGCATGGTGGTCGCCTTTGCAGGGGGCGGACAGAAGAGCCGTCGACCGGGCAGGCGCACTGCCTGGCCCGGTCACGGCCGGGGCATCCGTCGCGTGACGGGTGCCCCACTCAGGCTTACAGCCAGCCTTTTTCCTTGTAGAAGCGCGCGGCCCCTTCATGCAGGGGGGCCGACAGGCCGACCTTGATCATGTCCTCGGCCTTGAGATCGGCGAAGGCCGGGTGCAGACGCTTGAAGCGCTCCAGGTTGTCGAACACCGACTTGACCAGCTGGTAGACCACTTCCGGATCGGCCTTGGCGCTGGTGGACAGCACCGCTTTGCCGCCGATCGAGGCGGTGGGTGCGTCGTTGCCCTTGTACAGGCCACCGGGGATCTCGGCCTTGGTGTAGTAGCTCTTCTCGGCCAGCAGCGTGTCGATCTCGGCGCCGGTCACCGGTACCAGCACCGCGTCAACGGTGGTGGTGGCTTCCTGGATGGCGCCGTTGGGGTGGCCGACGAAGTAGGTCATCGCATCGATGTTGTTGTCGCCCAGCGCGCTGGCCTGCTCGGCCGGCTTGAGTTCGGCCGCCAGGGCAAACACCGACTTGTCCCAACCCTTCACGCGCATGATCTCCTCGAGGGTGTCGCGCTGGCCGGAGCCGGGGTTGCCGATGTTGACGCGCTTGCCCTTGAGATCATCAAGGCTTGTGATCTTCGCATCGCGGCGGGCGAGGAGGGTGAACACTTCGCTTTGCAGGGAGAACACCGCGCGGATATCGTCCATCGCACCCTCGGCCTGGAACGGCACCTCGCCCTTCATCGCCTTGTACTGGTGGTCGGACTGCATGATGCCGAAGTTGAATTCGCCGCTGCGGATGCCGTTGACGTTGGCCACGCCACCGCCGCTGGCCGGGGCATTGCACTTGATACCGTGCTCGGCCGAGCTGCGGTTGAGGAAGCGGCAGATCGACTGGCCGGCGACGTAGTAGACCCCGGTCTGTCCGCCGGTGCCGATGGTGACGAACTTGTCCTGGGCCTGAGCGGTGCCGGTGAGCGACAGGCTGGCCAGGGCTGCCGACAGGGCCAGGATCAGCGATTTGGCTTTATGCATGGTGTGCATCCTTCTCTGGGTCTTGGGAGGCGTCGGCATCCATCTGCGGATGCGTCACTCTGGCAGTGTAATCACAAAAAGCCCCGTCGGTCGTTTTCAGTCCAGCAGGGCCAGCAGCAGGGCGGCGCTCTGCAGGTCGGGCTGGCCGTCGTGACGGGTGGGGTGATAGCGCATCTGGAAGGCGGCCAGCACGTTGCGGGTCGCGTTGTCCCACAGGCCATGCTGGGGCACGGCAAAGCCGAGCCGCTCGAGCTGATGCTGGAACCAGGCCGCCTCCGGCAGCTGCTCGCCAAGCTGAGCCTGATGGGCCGCGATGCGCTGCTCGTCAGGCCAGGCGATGAGGCCGGCGCGGGCCAGCTGCGCCCAGGGGAACAGCGGCCCCGGATCAACCTTGCGCTGCGGCGCGATGTCGCTGTGGCCGACGATGTTGACCGGCGCCACGCCATGCCGCGTACGCAGCTCCTGCAGCAGGCGGATCAGGGTATCGATCTGCGCCTGAGGATAGGGGTGCCACTGACGGCCGGCCGGGGTGTCGGTGAAGCCTGGGTTGACCAGCTCGATGCCGATCGAGCTGGCATTCAGCCAGGTACGCCCGCGCCACTGACTGTCGCCGGCATGCCAGGCGCGCCGGTTCTCATCAACCAGACGGTAGACTTTGCGCCCGTCGGCGGGGATCAGGTAATGGGCACTCACCCCGCCGCGGGTCAGGGCCTGCAGGGAGCGCGGCAGGTCGCTGGCGGTGTAGTGAATGACGATGAATTCGACGCGGCTGTTCTGATCGCGTGCGCGCAGCGAATCATCGATACGCAGGCCGCTGCTGCAGCCGGTGAGCAGCAGGATGAAGGCCAGCAGGGTGGAAATCTTCAGGGTCATGGTGATCGTTGGTGGGCCAGGTGGCAGAGGCCTTGGCGAGGGGCGAAAGGGTCAGGGCGCCGCAGCCAGCTGATGCCTGCGGCGCCCGGCAGGCGCGTGTCGAGCCATTGCCTGAGCAGGCCTGGCGCCGTTTAGCGGGCGGCACGCTCCTGATCGATCAGGTAGTCGGCCACCTTGAGGGCACCCTCGGCACCGCCGGCGCTGCCCAGATCAAAACGGTACTTGCCGTTGACGATCATCACCGGTACCCCGGTGATCTGGTAGGCCATGGCCTGCTTGCGGGCCTTTTCCATCTGCCCCTTGATGGCGAACGAGTTGAAGGTCCGGGTGAAGGTGTCGGTATCGATGCCTTGGGTGGCGAGGAAGGCGGTGATTTCCTCGAGGCTGGCCAGCTTCTTGCCTTCGCGGTGCAGCGCATTGAAGATCGCAGCGTGCACTTTCTCGTCCACCTCCATGGCCTCAAGGGTCAGGAACAGCTGACCATGCAGGTTCCAGACGCCGCCGAACAGGGCGGGAATGCGCACGAAGTTGACATCCTCCGGCTGCTTGCCGGCCCATTCGAGCACATGGGGTTCGAACTGGTCACAGTGCGGGCAGCCGTACCAGAACAGCTCCACCACCTCGATCTTGCCCGGTTGCGAGACCGGCACCGGGCTGCTGAGCGACACATACTGGCGGCCGGCCTGGATGGTTTCACTGGCGTGGACGGCGCTGCCGAACAGGCCGATGCCGGCCATGACGGCAGAGAGGATCAGGTTACGCATGCAAGACTCCTGGAGGGACTGGGGTGGCCACGCAAGGCGCGCTGGGGCCGCAAATATTCATCGATTCTAGGTCAGGCGGGCATGAAAAAGGGCAGCCCGGGCTGCCCTTTTTGTATTGCAGGCTGCTGCAGCGAACTCAGTGCAGGCCCTGGATGTAGCTGGACACCGCCTCGATATCCTTGTTGCTCAGCTTGGCGGCGATCGAGCGCATGATCATGCTGTCGCCGTCATTGTTGCGGATACCTTCACGGAAGTTGGTCAGCTGCAGGGCTGTGTACTGAGCATGCTGGCCGCTCAGACGCGGGAAGCCGGCCAGGTCGTTGCCTTCACCGTTCGGGGAGTGGCAGCCGGTGCAGGCCGGCATGCCTGCTTGCAGGTTGCCGCCGCGGAACAGCGCTGCACCGCGCTCGACCAGTGCCGGGTCAGCCTGACCGATGCTGCCTTTCTGGCTGGCATAGTAGGCGGCAATGTCTGCCAGGTCCTGGTCGTTCAGGTTGGTCAGCAGGCCGGTCATCTCGACGACCTGACGGGCACCACTCTTGATGTCATGCAGTTGCTTGAGCAGGTAGCGCTCGCCCTGGCCGGCCAGTTTCGGGAAGTTAGGCACCATGCTGTTGCCATCCGGGCTGTGACAGGCCGCGCACACGGCGGTCTTGGCTTGTCCTGCGGCGGCATCACCAGCAGCCTGTGCCAGACCAGTCACGCCCAGGGTCAACAGCAGACTCACGAGTAGTTTGTTCATCAGCTAATCCAACTACGGCTAAGTGGGAAGATAGTGGGCGGACTTACTTGCTCATCCACTCGATGACGGCCTTGTAGTCCTCGTCGGAGCAGTCCGTGCACAGGCCACCGGCGGGCATGGCATTCAGGCCGTTCTTCACGCTGGCCAGCAGGGCATCGGTGCCCTTGGCCAGGCGCGGAGCCCAGGCCTCGGCATCACCCTTCTTCGGAGCGCCGGCGACTCCGGCAGCGTGGCAGGCCAGGCAGGCCTTGTTGTACACCGCCTCGGGATCCTGAGCGGCCTGCACGGAAGCAGTCATGGCAACAAGCGATGCGGCAATCAGCAGCTTTTTCATGGTCGACCTCTTCATCATCAGGTGAGAACAGCCCAAGCTCTGCTGGCGGGTCCGTTCAGGCAACTCCGGCTCGAATATCAAGCGCACACGAAATCCATGGCATTATATACACGCGCCATGAAAACGGAAACGGAACCACTGTCCGCGACACTGGGTCGCAGCTCCTCCAGCCACCGTCCGGCCGCCCTGCAGCCGGCTGCCAACAGGCCCCGCCTCGCCATGTCTGTCAAGAACCCCATCCTTGGACTGTGCCAGCAGTCCACCTTCATCACGAGTGCCGCCCAGGTTGATCAGTGCCCGCCCGATGAGGGTCTTGAAGTGGCTTTTGCCGGGCGCTCCAATGCCGGCAAGTCCAGCGCGCTCAACACCCTGACCCATGCTCGTCTGGCGCGGACCTCCAAGACCCCGGGGCGCACCCAGCTGCTCAACTTCTTCCGCCTTGACGATCAGCGCCGGCTGGTCGATCTGCCGGGCTATGGGTACGCCAAGGTACCGATCCCGCTCAAGCAGCACTGGCAGCGTCACCTGGAGGCTTACCTTGGCAGCCGTCACAGCCTGGTTGGCGTGGTGCTGCTGATGGATGTCCGCCATCCGCTCACCGAGTTCGACTGCATGATGCTCGACTGGGCGCGTGCCAGTCAGCTGCCGATCCACGTGCTGCTGACCAAGGCGGACAAGCTGACCTTTGGTGCAGCGAAGAACACCCTGCTCAAGGTGCAGAAGGAAATCCGCCAGGGCTGGGGTGACATCGCCAGCGCCCAGCTGTTCTCCGCGCCCAAGCGCCAGGGCATCGAGGAGGCGCACGCGCTGCTCAGTCACTGGCTGGGCCTGAGCGAGCCGGCTGCATCGGACGCCGACACAGGACCCGCCTGAGCCCCGCCTGAGGTATATGGCACAGCGCCGCCAGGGCGGAGGCGCTGTGCGGGTTCAGTGCGCCTCGTCCCAGTTGGCGCCGACCCCGGCCTCGACCAGCAGCGGCACATCCAGCGCCGCGGCGCCGCTCATCAGCGGCAGCAGCCCGGCCCTGAGCGCCTCGACCTGATCCTCGCGTACCTCCAGAACCAGTTCGTCGTGCACCTGGAGGATCATCCGCGCATCCAGCCCGCTGTCCTGCAGCCAGGCATCCACCGCGACCATGGCGCGCTTGATGATGTCCGCTGCAGTGCCCTGCATCGGCGCGTTGATCGCCGTGCGTTCGGCGGCCTTGCGCATCGTGCCGTTGCGCGAGCGGATCTCCGGCAGGTACAGGCGGCGGCCGAACAGGGTCTCGACATAGCCCTGCTCGGCGGCCTGCGCGCGGGTGCGCTCCATATAGGCCAGTACGCCGGGGTAACGGGCGAAGTAGCGCTCGATGTACTCCTGGGCTTCCTTGCGCTCGACGCCCAGCTGCTTGGCCAGGCCGAAGGCGCTCATGCCGTAGATCAGCCCGAAGTTGATCGCCTTGGCACGGCGGCGCTGCTCGGCAGTGACCTGCTCCAGGGCGACACCGAACACCTCGGCGGCGGTGGCGCGGTGCACGTCGCGGTCGTGGCGGAAGGCGTCGAGCAGCCCGGCGTCCTGGGCCAGGTGGGCCATGATGCGCAGCTCGATCTGCGAGTAGTCGGCGGCGACCAGCCGGTAGCCCGGCGCGGCGACGAAGGCCTGGCGGATGCGCCGGCCCTCGGCGGTGCGGATCGGGATGTTCTGCAGGTTGGGGTCGCTGGAGGACAGCCGTCCGGTGGCGGTCACCGCCTGGTGGTAGCTGGTGTGGATGCGCCCGGTGCGCGGGTTGATCTGCTCGGGCAGGCGGTCGGTGTAGGTGCTCTTGAGCTTGCTGACGCTGCGGTACTCGATCAGCACCTGGGGCAGCGCGTGGCCCTGCTCGGCCAGCTCGGCCAGCACGCTCTCGGCGGTCGAGGCCTGGCCCTTGGCGGTCTTTGACAGCACCGGCAGGCCGAGCTTGTCGTAGAGGATCGCGCCGAGCTGCTTGGGCGAGGCGAGGTTGAATTCCTCGCCGGCCAGCTCGAAGGCCGCCCGCTCGAGCTGCTGCAGCTTCTCGCCCAGCTCGAGGCTCTGCTCGCCGAGCAGCTTGGCGTCGACCAGCGCGCCGTGGCGCTCGATGCGCGCCAGCACCGGCACCAGCGGCATCTCGATCTCGGTCAGCACCTTGGCCAGGCTCGGCTCGGCCTGCAGCCTGTGCCACAGGGTGCGGTGCAGGCGCAGGGTCACGTCGGCATCCTCGGCGGCGTAGGGGCCGGCCTGCTCGAGGGCGATCTGGTCGAAGGTCAGCTGCTTGGCGCCCTTGCCGGCGATGTCCTCGAACTTCACCGTGCTCTGGCCGAGGTACTTCAGCGCCAGGCTGTCCATGTCGTGGCGGGTGGCGGTGGAGTCCAGCACGTAGGATTCCAGCATGGTGTCGAAGGCCACGCGGCGCACCTCGATGCCGTAGCGGGCGAGGATGTTCATGTCGTACTTGGCGTGCTGGCCGACCTTGGCCTTGGCCGGGTCCTCCAGCAGCGGCCGGAGCGCGGCGAGCACCGCGTCGCGATCGAGCTGCGCGGGCACGCCCATGTCGCTGTGCGCCAGCGGCACGTA
>CAZFFB010000102.1:0-7002 GCA_964517735.1 uncultured Pseudomonas sp. | reverse complement strand
GTCCAGCTCGGCGGGCGTGGTGAGGGTCTGCCAGCGCTCATCGGGGCTGGCCGCAAGGCCGGTCGATCCACCTGCCAGCGGCTGGCCGAGCGGGCGCAGCGGGTCACTTTCACCGCGCAGTGCCCCCACCCAGGCGGTCAGTGCATAGACCAGCAGCGCCAGGCCGAGCAGCTGGGCGAGCTTCTGGCGATGGGTCTTGGGAGTGAACTCCAGGGTGCCGAGCCACAGCGCCACGCCAGCGGCCAGCAGGCCCCACAGGGCCAGACTCAGCGTGCCCGGCAGGATCCGCTCCAGCAGCCAGATCGCCACGGCCAGCAGCAGCACGCCAAAGGCATTGCGTACCGTGACCATCCAGACACCGGCCCGTGGCAGCAGCGCATTGCCGCCGCTGGCCAGCAGCACCAGCGGGGCGCCCATGCCAAGGCCCAGCGCAAACAGGCGCAGGCCGCCACCCAGCGCATCCCCGCTGGCGCTGATGTACAGCAGCGCCCCGGCCAGTGGTGCCGAGACACAGGGCGAGACCAGCAGGCTGGACAGTACGCCCAGCAGTACGGCGCCGAGCAGCGAGCCACCACGGGCAGTGCCGGCCAGGCGATCGAGCGGCTCGCGGATGAGTGCGGGCAGGCGCAACTCGAAGACGCCGAACATGGCCAGGGCAAAGAGGGCAAAGAACAGCGCGAAGGGCACCAGCACCCAGGGTGACTGCAGGCGGGCCTGCAGGTTGAGCTCGGCACCGAACAGCCCCATCAGTGCGCCGAGCAGGGCAAAGCAGGCGGCCATCGGCAACACGTAGGCCAGCGACAGGGCCAGCCCGCGCGCGCCGCCCACCTGGCCGCGCAGCACCACGCCGGAGAGGATCGGCAGCATCGGCAGCACGCAGGGAGTGAAGGTCAGGCCGAGGCCGGCGAGAAAGAACAGCGCCAGCGCCTGCCAGTCCCAGGCGTTCTGGCCGGCGCTGCCAGACAGGGCACCCAGCGCCGCGTCCGCGCGGCTGGCGCTGTGCTCGCCGATGGGCAGGCGCAGGGTTTGCGGCGGGTAGCAGAGCCCCTTGTCGGCGCAGCCCTGATAGCCGAGCAGCAGGGTGAAGGGGCTGCCGGGCGCGGCGCGCAGCGGTATCTCCAGCTGCAGCTCGCCGTAATAGACCTCGACTTCGCCGAAGAACTCGTCCTGCTTGCGCAGGCCGTCCGGCAGGCGGGGCTCGCCCAGCAGCCCCGGCGGATCGCTCATCACGCTCAGGCGGTGCCGGTACAGGTAATAGCCCTCAGCACTCTGGATATGCAGCACCAGGCGCTGGGCCTCGACGCGGACCACCTCGGCACGGAAGGCCTCCTCGACCGGCAGGAAGTCGCTGCTGTTGTTCAGCGCCGTCCCCAGCGCGGCGCCGCGGGCGGGCTTGTCCGCCAGCAGCGTATTGGCGCTGGCCGGCAGGGTGAAAAACAGCAGCAGGATCAGCAGCAGACGATGCATGACAGGTTCTCGTACGGGGACTGGTGCATCATAGCGGAAAGCATCAGGCCCGGGCCTGCGCGGCGCGGCCACGCCGGTAACCACAGATTTCCATGCCCCTGCGCAGGGTTGCCGGCATGCTTTATAGTGACGTCCTCATCGGCCGCCAGGCGGTCGTCCGACCATGATCTGCAGGGGTGTACGTCACATGCTCAACTGGAAAAAAACCACCGCCGGCAGCGCGGAGTCGACCGCGGCCAGCGCACCCACGCGCCGTCGTGTGCTACCTGCTGGCGGTCTGGCCAGACTCGCCAGCGGCGTGCTCGGTGCCTACCTGGTCGGCGCGCTGGTGGTCGGCTGGTACTGGAGTCTTGAACCTGAGCGTCTGGCTGTACTGGAAATCGCCCAGCAGTCGGCCGAGCAGGCCGGGGTGCAGCGGGTCAGCGGCTACACCACGGTGGAGACCCTGCAACAGGTCGCCAGCACCCTGCTGGACAAGCCGGGCGGCTATCTCTCCAATGACCTGACCCCGCCGGGGCTGTGGCTGGACAACATGCCCAACTGGGAATATGGCGTGCTGGTGCAGGTGCGCGATCTGGCCCGCGCCCTGCGCAAGGACTTTGCCCGCTCCCAGTCCCAGTCGACCGAAGACGCCGACCTGGCCCGTGCCGAGCCGCGTTTCAACTTCGACAACAACAGCTGGGCGCTGCCGGCCAGCGAAGACGAATACCGCGCCGGCATCCGCTCGCTTGAGCGCTTCCAGAAGCGTCTGGCTGACCCTGCACAGGGGCAGGCGCAGTTCTATGCCCGTGCCGACAACCTGCGCAACTGGCTGACCGATGTGGAAACCCGCCTCGGCTCGCTGTCCCAGCGCCTGTCGGCCAGCGTTGGCCAGCTGCGCCTGCACACCGATGTTGACGGCGCCATCCCAAGCGGCAGCGAGGAGGTGGTGCAGACGCCGTGGCTTGAGATCGATGATGTGTTCTACGAGGCCCGCGGCCAGGCCTGGGCGCTGGCGCACTTCCTGCGCGCCATCGAGGTGGACTTTGCCGATGTACTGGCCAAGAAGAATGCCACGGTCAGCGTGCGGCAGATCATCCGTGAGCTGGAGGCCGCTCAGGAGCCGCTGTGGAGTCCGATCATCCTCAATGGCGACGGCTTTGGCATCCTCGCCAACCACTCGCTGGTGATGGCCAACTACATCTCGCGGGCCAACGCGGCGATCATCGACCTGCGTCAGCTGCTCGAGCAGGGTTGAGGCGCGCGCCATGAGCAAGAAGATGCCCTCCCTCGCCGCCTTGGGCGGCCTGGTCTATTCCACCGACGCCGGGCGCCACTGCCCGGACTGCAGCCAGCCGCTCGCCGCCTGCACCTGTGGCCAGCCTGTGGTGGCGGCCGGTGATGGCATCGCCCGGGTGCGCCGCGAGAGCAAGGGCCGCGGCGGCAAGACGGTGACCACCATCAGCGGCGTACCGCTGGCCGGCGACGAGCTCAAGGCGCTGGCCTCCGCGCTGAAAAAGCGCTGCGGCACTGGCGGTGCGCTCAAGGATGGGGTGATCGAGATCCAGGGCGAACACGTCGAGCTGCTGATTGCCGAGCTTGCGCAGCGCGGCTTCAGGGCGAAGAAGTCCGGCGGCTGAGGCGCAGATCCGTCAGGAGCGGCTATGGTGGAGGGGTAATCTGTCCATCTTTGTCCGGGAGCAGCGCCATGGCCTCAGCCCACACCGACCTCACCCACGGCTGGAGCGTGGCCGACAGCCGGCGCGTCTACGGCATCCGCCACTGGGGTGCGGGCTACTACGGGATCAACACCGCCGGCAACGTCGAAGTCCGCCCCGACGGCCCGCAGGGCGATCCGATCGATCTGCATCAGCTGATCGCCCGGCTGCGCGATGCCGGGCTGTCACTGCCGCTGCTGGTGCGCTTTCCGGCCATGCTCCAGCACCGGGTGCGCCAGCTGAGCGGGGCCTTTGATGCCAGCATCCTGCGCTGCGACTACCAGGGCCGCTACACCGCGCTCTACCCGATCAAGGTCAATCAGCAGGAGGCGGTGATCGACAGCATCATCGCCACCGACAACGTGGCGGTCGGCCTTGAGGCCGGTTCCAAGGCGGAGCTGATGGCGGTGCTGGCCCTGGCGCCGAGCGGGGCGACGCTGGTGTGCAATGGCTACAAGGACCGCGAGTTCATCCGCCTGGCGCTGATCGGCCAGAAGCTCGGCCATCGGGTATTCATCGTCATCGAGAAGGAATCCGAGGTGCCGCTGCTGATCGAGGAAGCCGCTTCGCTGGCGGTCGAGCCGCTGATCGGCCTGCGGGTGCGGCTGTCCTCGCTGGCCTCCAGCAAGTGGGCCGACACCGGCGGCGAGCGCTCCAAGTTCGGCCTCTCGGCAGCGCAGATCCTGGCGGTGGTCGAGCGCCTGCGCCATGCCGGGATCGAGCAGAGCGTGCGTCTGCTGCACTTTCACATGGGGTCGCAGATCTCCAATATCGCCGACTACCGCAAGGGCTTTCGCGAGGCGGTGCGCTACTACGGCGAGCTGCGGGCGCTGGGGCTGCCGGTCGATCATGTCGATGTCGGTGGCGGTCTGGGCGTGGATTACGATGGCACCCACTCGCGCAATCCCAGCTCGATCAACTACAGCCTGGAAGACTACGCCGCCACCGTGGTCGGCATGCTCGGCGAGTTCTGCGACCGCCAGGCCCTGCCGCATCCGCACATTTTCTCCGAGAGCGGCCGTGCGCTGACCGCCCATCATGCCGTGCTGGTGGTGGAGGTCACCGATGTCGAGCGACCCAACGATGCCCTGCCGCCGCTCGATGAGGGCGCCGAGTACCCGCCGAGCCTGCAGGCCCTGATCGATCTGCTCGAGGACACCGACCCCGAGCAGGTGGCGGAAACCTACTGGCGCGCCAGTCACTTCATCGCCGAGGTGGCGGCCCAGTACGCTGCCGGCAAGCTGTCTCTGGCCGAGAAGGCGCTGGCCGAGCAGTGCCATGGCGCACTGTGCCGGCGCCTGTACGAGCAGCTGCGACTGCGTCAGCGGGCCCACCGCGAACTGCTCGATGAGCTGCACGACCGCCAGGCCGACAAGTACATCTGCAACTTTTCAGTGTTCCAGAGCCTGCCCGACACCTGGGCGATCGCCCAGATCCTGCCGATCCTGCCGATCCATCGCCTGGACGAGGCGCCGACCCGCCGCGCGGTGCTGCAGGATCTGACCTGTGACTCCGACGGCAAGATCCGCCAGTACGTCGACGAGCAGAGCATCGAGAGCAGCCTGCCGGTGCATGCCCTGCGCGAGGGGGAGGACTACCTGCTGGGGGTATTCCTGGTGGGCGCTTATCAGGAGATCCTCGGCGACATGCACAACCTGTTCGGCGATACCGACTCGGTCAACGTCTACCTGAATGCCGACGGCAGCCTCCAGCACAGCGGCCTTGAGACCCACGACACCATCGAGGACATGCTGCGCTATGTGCATCTTGAGCCTGACGAGCTGATGGCGCGCTATCGCGAGAAGGTGGCCGGCGCTGCGCTGAGTGCGGCCGAGCGCAGCGGGTTTCTCGATGCGCTGCGCCTGGGGTTGACCCGTTCGACCTACCTGAGCCGCTGAGCCGCGGCTAGTACAGGCCGAAGTCCCGCCAGGCCTGCATGGCCGTGTGCTCGAGAATGGCATGGCGCCGCGCCAGGCGGGCGTGGTCGGGGTGATAGCCACCGCCGATCACGCAGGCCACCGCAATGTCGCGCCCAAGGCACTGCTCGAGCACGCAGCGATCCCGGGCGGCAATGCCGGCATCACTGAGGGCCAGCGTGCCGAGTGCGTCCTCGGCATGCACGTCGACGCCGCCGTCATACAGCAGCAGATCCGGCTGATACAGCGCCAGCAGGTATTCCAGCAGGCTGCTCAGGCGGGCCAGGTAGGCGGCATCGCCGGTGCCGCTGGCCAGCTCGATGTCCCAGTCGCTGCGCGCCTTGTCGAAGGGGAAGTTGTCGGCGCCATGCAGCGAGACGGTGATCAGCTCGGTATCCTCGGCCAGGATCCGTGCCGTGCCATCCCCCTGATGCACGTCGCAATCAAGGATCAGGATGCGCTGCGCCTGACCGCGGGCCTGCAGGGTGCAGGCCATCACCGCCAGATCATTGAAGACGCAAAAGCCGGATGGGTGAGCGTGGTGGGCATGGTGGGTGCCGCCGGCCAGGTTGCAGGCCAGGCCATGGTGCAGCGCCAGTTCCGCGCAGCGCAGCGAGCCGCCCACCGCCCGCAGGGTGCGGCGCACCAGTGCCTCGCTCCACGGCAGGCCGAGCTGGCGCTCTTCGGTGCGGCTCAGGGCGCCGCCAAGAAAGCGCTCGATGTAGGCAGGCTCATGGGCGAGGGCGATGCAGTCGAGCCCGGCATCGTCCGGGCTGTGGTAGGTGGCCTCCGGCAGGGTCTGGCGCAGGTGCTCGTGCAGCAGACGGTACTTGACCATCGGGAAGCGGTGGCCGGGCGGCAGCGGCGGACTGTAATCGGCATGAAAGACCAGCGGCAGGGACATGGCAGGCACCAAGGCTAGGCATGGCCGGGCATTATGCCGCGCTGCGGTACATTCCAACCCCGCCTGCGGGAAATTCATTACCATGACGCCCGGTGTACTGCAGCACGGCTGCAGATCCCGTGCCAGACCGCGGCGCTGCGGTCGTCCAGCGTGAAGGAGAATTGCATGACTCAGGTGCTTGACGAGCTGGTGGCTCTGCTCAGCCTTGAAACCATCGAGGAAAACCTGTTCCGCGGCGTCAGCCAGGATCTGGGCTTTCGCCAGCTGTTTGGCGGGCAGGTGATCGGCCAGTCCCTGTCGGCTGCCAGCCAGACGGTGCCCGAGGATCGACCGGTCCATTCGATGCACGGTTACTTCCTGCGGCCGGGGGATGCCAACCGACCGGTGCTCTATCAGGTCGATCGGGTCCGTGATGGCGGCAGCTTCACCACCCGCCGGGTGCTGGCGATCCAGAAGGGCCAGCCGATCTTCTCGGCCAGCGCCTCGTTCCAGCGCGTGGAGGAGGGCTTTGCCCATCAGCAGGCCATGCCCGAGGTGCCGGGGCCGCAGAGCCTGCTCAGCGAGCAGGAACTGAGCCGGCGCAACATCTACCTGCTGCCCGAGGGGGTGCGCGAGCGGATGAACTTCAACATGCCGATCGAGATCCGCCCGGTGCGTCCACTCGATGCGGTCTGCCCGGAGCGCATCGAGCCGATCAAGCACCTGTGGTTCCGTGCCGACGGCAGCCTGCCGGACAATCCGGCACTGCACAAATACCTGCTGGCCTATGCCAGCGACTTCGGCCTCTTGACCACCGCCCTGCAGCCCCACGGCGCCAGCTTCTGGCAGCGTTCGATGCAGATCGCCAGCCTCGACCACGCCCTGTGGTTCCACCGCGAGGTGCGCGCCGATGAGTGGCTGCTCTACAGCATGGACAGCCCGTGGGCGGGCGGCGGGCGCGGGCTGAGCCGCGGCAGCATCTTCCATCAGGCCGGCGAGCTGGTGGCCTCAGTGGCGCAGGAGGGGCTGATCCGCCAGC
>CAZFFB010000101.1:0-7023 GCA_964517735.1 uncultured Pseudomonas sp. | reverse complement strand
CCCAGGCGTGCCTGCAGCTCCTTGAGCAGGTCGAGGATCTTCAGCTGCACGGTGACGTCCAGCGCGGTGGTCGGCTCGTCGGCGATGAGGATTTCCGGCTCGTTGGCCAGTGCCATGGCAATCATCACCCGCTGGCGCTGGCCGCCGGACAGTTCATGCGGATAGGCCTTCAGGCGCTTGGCCGGCTCGGGAATGCCGACCAGCTCGAGCAGCTCCAGCACCCGTGCGCGCGCCGCCTCACCCGTCAGGCCTTTGTGCAAGGCCAGCACCTCGGTGATCTGCTTCTCCACGCTGTGCAGCGGGTTGAGCGAGGTCATCGGCTCCTGGAAGATCATGGCGATGCGGTTGCCGCGAATCGCCCGCAGGCGCCGCTCCGGCTGGCGGAGCAGGTCCTCGCCGCGGTAGCAGATACTGCCGCCGGGGTGACTGCTGCTGGCCGGCAGCAGGCGCAGGATCGAATGGGCGGTCACCGACTTGCCCGAGCCGCTCTCGCCGACCAGCGCCAGGGTCTCACCGGGATGGATGTCGAAGCTGAGCCCGTGCACCACGGTCTGCGGCGCACCACCGTGGCTGAAGGCCACCTGCAGGTCGCGGATCTCGATCAACGGTTCGCGCATCGGCTCATTTCCTCGGATCGAAGGCATCGCGGGCCGCCTCGCCAATGAATACCAGCAGGGTCAGCATCAGCGCCAGCACGGCAAAGGCACTGATGCCAAGCCAGGGCGCCTGCAGGTTGGACTTGCCCTGGGCAACCAGCTCGCCGAGCGATGGCGAGCCGGGCGGCAGGCCGAAGCCGAGAAAGTCCAGCGCGGTCAGGGTGCCGATCGCACCGGTGAGGATGAACGGCAGGAAGGTCATGGTCGAGACCATGGCGTTGGGCAGGATGTGCCGACACATGATCGCCGCGTTGCCCATGCCCAGCGCGCGGGCGGCGCGCACGTACTCGAGGTTGCGCCCACGCAGGAACTCGGCGCGCACCACGTCGACCAGGCTCATCCAGGAGAACAGCAGCATGATGCCCAGCAGCCACCAGAAGTTCGGCTCGACGAAGCTGGCGAGGATGATCAGCAGGTAGAGCACCGGCAGGCCCGACCAGATCTCCAGGAAGCGCTGGCCGATCAGGTCGACCCAGCCGCCGTAGAAGCCCTGCAGGGCGCCGGCGGCGACGCCGATCACCGAGCTGGCCAGGGTCAGGGTCAGGGCGAACAGCACCGAGATGCGGAAGCCGTAGATCACCCGCGCCAGCACGTCGCGGCCCTGGTCGTCGGTGCCCAGCCAGTTGTCCCGCGACGGCGGCGCCGGGGCCGGCACCGTGAGGTCGAAGTTGATGCTGTCGTAGCTGAACGGGATCGGCGGCCAGAGCATCCAGCCGCCGCCGTCCTCGATCAGCTCGCGCAGGTAGGGACTCTTGTAGTCGGCTTCGAGGGGGAATTCGCCGCCGAAGGCAGTTTCCGGGTAGCGCTTGAAGACCGGCACATACAGCTCGCCCTGATAGCCCAGCAGCAGCGGCTTGTCATTGGCGATCAGCTCGGCGCCAAGGCTCAGCACGAACAGGCCAAGAAACAGCCACAGGCCATACCAGCCGCGCTTGTGGGCCTTGAAGCGGGCAAAGCGGCGACGATTGAGGGGGGAGAGCGCCATCGGTCAGTGCTCCCGGCTGTCGAAGTCGATGCGCGGATCGACCAGGGTGTAGGTGAGGTCGCCGATCAGTTTCACGATCAGTCCCAGCAGGGTGAAGATGAACAGGGTGCCAAATACCACCGGATAGTCGCGGTTGATCGCCGCCTCGAAGCTCAGCAGGCCCAGGCCGTCGAGGGAGAAGATCACCTCGATCAGCAAGGATCCGGTGAAGAACAGGCCGATGAAGGCGGCGGGGAAGCCGGCGATGATGATCAGCATGGCGTTGCGAAACACATGGCCGTAGAGCACACGGGTCTCGGTCAGGCCCTTGGCGCGTGCAGTGACCACGTACTGCTTGCCGATTTCGTCGAGAAAGCTGTTCTTGGTCAAGAGGGTCAGGGTGGCGAAGTTGCCGATCACCAGCGCCGTGACCGGCAGGGCCAGGTGCCAGAAGTAGTCGGCGACCTTGCCCCACAGGCTCAGCTCGTCAAAGTTGTTCGAGGTCAGCCCACGCAGCGGGAACCAGTCGAAGTAGCTGCCGCCGGCAAACAGCACGATCAGCAGGATGGCAAACAGGAAGGCCGGGATCGCGTAGCCGACGACGATCGCGGTGCTGGTCCAGACATCGAAGGCACTGCCGTGGCGCATTGCCTTGGTGATGCCCAGCGGAATCGACACCAGGTACATGATCAGGGTGCTCCACAGCCCCAGAGAGATGGAGACCGGCATCTTCTCGAGGATCAGCTCGATGACCGTGGCATCACGAAAGAAGCTCGAGCCAAAGTCGAACTGCAGGTAGTTCTGCAGCATGATCCAGAAGCGTTCGCTGGCCGACTTGTCGAAGCCGTACATCCTCTCGATCTCCTTGACCAGCTCAGGATCAAGGCCCTGGGCGCCGCGGTAGCTGGCACCGGCGGCGGCCACCTCGGCACCGCCACCGGCAATCCGTCCGGTGGCGCCACCGGCGGCGGCATCAAAGCCTTCGAGCTTGGCGATCATCTGCTCGACTGGCCCGCCGGGGGCGGCCTGAATGATCACGAAGTTGATCAGCAGGATACCGAGCAGTGTCGGGATGATCAGCAGCAGGCGCCGCAGGATATAGGCCAGCATCAGTGCGCCTCCCGGGTGCTGACAGCCTCAGCTTCAGCGGCACCGGTACCGGCACCGGCAGCCGGTGCGCCGCCACGCCACCACCAGGTGTGCAGGCCGATGTCATAGCGCGGGGTGACCGCTGGGTGGGCAAAGTGATCCCAGCGGGCGACCCGCCAGGTGCGGATGTGCCAGTTGGGGATCACGTAGTGGCCCCAGAGCAGTACCCGATCCAGCGCCCGGGTATGGCTGATCAGCTCGGCGCGGCTGTCAGCGGCAATCAGGCCGTCAACCAGGGCATCGATCACCGGCTCCTTGAGGCCGATCAGGTTGCGGCTGCCGGGATTGTCGGCACTGCTTGAATGCCAGTATTCGCGCTGCTCGTTGCCCGGTGAGCTGGACTGGCCGAAGCTGCCGACGATCAGGTCAAAGTCGCGCGAGCGCAGGCGGTTGATGTACTGGGAGACATCGGCGCGGCGGATCTGCAGCTCGATGCCAAGGCTTGCCAGGTTGCGCTTGAAGGGCAGCAGTACCCGCTCGAACTCGACCTGGGCGAGCAGGAACTCGATGCTCACCGGCTGGCCCCGGGCATCGTGCATGCGGTCATTTTCCAGTCGCCAGCCAGCTTCTTGCAGCAGCTCGAAGGCACGCCGGCGCTGCTCGCGGATCACCCCGCTGCCATCACTTTGCGGTGCGCGGTATTCACGCTCGAATACGGCCGCCGGCAGCTGCGCCCGCCAGGGCTCGAGCAGCGTGAGTTCGCTCGCATCGGGCAGGCCGCGTGCTGCCAGTTCAGAGTTCTCGAAGTAGCTGTGGGTGCGCACATAGGCACTGTGGAACAGCTGGCGGTTGGTCCATTCGAAGTCGAACAGCAGCCCCAATGCCTCGCGCACCCGCACATCCTGGAACAGCGGGCGGCGCAGGTTGAAGAGAAAGCCCTGCATGCCAGTCGGGTTGTGGTTGGCGATTTCCTCGCGGATCAGCCGGCCCTCGCGCACCGCTGGGGTGTCGTAGGCGGTGGCCCAGTTCTTCGCGCTGGTCTCGATCCAGAAATCGAACTGCCCGGCCTTGAGCGCCTCCAGCGCCACGGTGTTGTCGCGGTAGTAGTCGATCACCAGGCTGTCGAAGTTGTACTGGCCACGGTTGACCGGCAGGTCCTTGCCCCACCAGTCCTCGACCCGCGCATAGCGGATGCTGCGTCCGGCGCGCACCTCGGCGACCCGGTAGGGGCCGCTGCCCAGTGGCGGCTCCAGACTGGTACGGGCGAACTCGCGGCCCTCCCAGGCGTGTTTTGGCAGCACCGGCAGCTGGCCGACGATCAGCGGCAGCTCGCGGTTGCCGGCCTGGCGGAAGTCGAAGCGCACGGTGTGTGCATCCTCGGCCACCGCCTGGGCAACGTCGGCGTAGTAGGCGCGGTACTGTGGTGCGCCGTCCTGCATCAGGGTGTCGAAGCTGAACACCACA
This sequence comes from uncultured Pseudomonas sp., assembly GCA_964517735.1. Taxonomy (GTDB): domain Bacteria; phylum Pseudomonadota; class Gammaproteobacteria; order Pseudomonadales; family Pseudomonadaceae; genus Geopseudomonas. The sequence continues at coordinate 2,850 of CAZFFB010000101.1, read as the reverse complement.
TCGGCAGCGGTCACCGGCATGCCGTCGTGAAAGCGTGCCTCGGGCCGCAGGCGGAAGCGTACCCAGCGGTTGTCCGGCGCTTTCTCGATGCTCTGCGCAAGCAAGCCGTATTCGCTGAACGGCTCATCGAGGCTGCGCTTGGTCAGGGTTTCGTAGACCAGGCCGATCTCGCTGGCGGCCACCCCCCGGTTGATGAACGGATTGAGGCTGTCGAAGCTGCCAAAGCCGGCCTGGCGCAGGGTGCCGCCCTTGGGAGCGTCGGGATTCACATAGTCGAAGTGGCTGAAGCCGGCCGGGTATTTCGGTGCTTCATCGTAGAGGGTCAGGGCATGGCGGGCGGCGGCGAGGGCATCGAGGCTGCAGGCCAGCAGCAGGCCGGTGCCGGCGGCGAGGCCGCAGAGGCGGCGCAGGAAGGCGGTCATCGGGCGGTCTCCGGTGTCTTGAGCCACCAGGCGCGCAGGCCCAGGGTGTAGGGCGGCGTGGCGACGTGGGCGAAGCGGTTGCGCCAGGCAACGCGGTGGTGGTCGCTGTACCAGTTGGGAATGCTGTAGTGCTGGGACAGCAGCACCCGGTCGATGGCACGGGCCGCAGCGATCTGCTGGTCGCGGGTCTGTGCACCGAGCAGGCGTTCGAGCAGGTCGTCGATCACCGGATGGCGCACGCCAGCATAGTTGCGACTGCCGCGCACCTCGCTCTGGCTGGAGTGGAAGTACTGCCACTGCTCAAGGCCCGGGCTCAGGGTCTGCGGCAGGGTCATCAGTACCATGTCGAAGTCGAAGCTGTCGATGCGCTGCTTGTACTGGGCGCGGTCGACGGTACGCAGGCTGGCCTGGATACCGAGGCGGCGCAGGTTGTCGCGATAGGGCTGCAGGATGCGCTCAAGGCCTGGGTTGACCAGCAGGATCTCAAAGCGCAACGGCTGGCCGCGGCTGTCGACCAGTTGCGTGCCGGAGGGCTTCCAGCCGGCGGCCTTGAGCAGGTCGAGGGCGCGACGCAGGGTCTCGCGGGGCAGGCCGCGGCCATCGGTCTGCGGCATGCGCGGTGCCTCGCTGAACAGGCTGGCCGGCAGTGTCTTGCGGTGCGGCGAGAGCAGCAGCCACTCCTCGCCTGGCGGGATGCCGCGTGCGGCAAATTCGCTGTTGGGGTAGTAGCTGGTGCTGCGCCGGTAGGCATCGTTGAGCAGCGTGCGGTTGCTCCACTCGAAGTCGAACAGCAGGCCCATGGCCTCGCGTACCCGCACATCGGCGAAGTGGGCGCGGCGGGTGTTCATGAACAGCGCCTGGGTCTGGGTGGGGATCTTGTGGGGGATCTCTGCCTTGATGATCTCGCCGCGGGCCACGGCGGGGGTGTTGTAGCCGCTGGCCCAGTTCTTGGCCTGGTTTTCCAGGTAGATGTCGAACTCGCCGGCCTTGAACGCCTCGAAGGCCACATGGTTATCGCGGTAGAACTCTACCTCGACCCGCTCGAAATTGTACTTGCCGCGATTGACCGCAAGTTCCGCACCCCACCAGTCTTTGACCCGCTCGAACACCAGCCGCCGCCCCGGTACCACCTGGGTGATCCGGTAGGGGCCGCTGCCCAGCGGCGGCTCATAGGTGGTGGACTTGAAGTCACGGCCGCTCCAGTAATGCTGGGGCAGTACCGGCAACTCGCCCAGGCGCAGGATCAGCAGGGGATTGCCGCTGCGCCTGAACACGAAGCGCACCCGCTGGCGGTTGAGGATGTCGACCCGCGCCACTTCCTGCAGGGCGGTGCGGTAGTGCGGATGCCCTTCGCGGCGCAGCAGCCGGTAGGAGAAGGCGACATCGTAAGCGGTGATCGGCCGGCCATCATGAAAGCGTGCTTCGGGGCGCAGGTTGAAGACCACCCAGCTGCGATCCTCGCTGTACTCAAGGGAGGCGGCGACCAGTCCGTAGCTGGAGGCCGGCTCATCCCCGGAGGGGTCAAAGAGTCCGGTGCCGACCATCAGCGGTGCGTTGAGCTCATGCACCCCGTAGTTGGCGAAGCCTGCCGTATTCACCGGGCTGGTGCCCTTGAGGGTATAGGGGTTGAGCGTATCGAAGGTGCCGCTGCCCATGATCCGCAGGGTGCCACCTTTGGGGGCATCGGGGTTGACCCAGTCGAAATGGCGGAAGCTGGCCGGGTATTTCAGGGCGCCAAACTGGGCATAGCCATGGCTTTCGACCAGGGCCGCAGACACGGGCAGACAGAGGGACAGGCCCAGCAGCAGGGCGAGGAAACGAGGCATGGATGGCAGGTCCGGTCCGTGGCAGGCGCGGGATTGAAGCCCGGTACAGTACCAGCTTGCACCGGTCGGCAAAAGGCCAGCCCCGGTGTGCTCAGCCCCCTCAGCGAGTCGGCAGGTACAGAGTGATGGTCTGGCCGGGCTTGAGTGCGCGGTTAAGCTGCGGATTCCAGCCCTTCAAGGTCTTGAGGCCGACCGAGAAACGCTTGGCGATGCTGTACAGCGAGTCGCCCTTGCGCACCTGGTAGCGGGTGGCCTTGCCGCTTGGGCGGGTGGCGCGGGCACTGCGCTGTCCGCCCGGCGCCTCGACCAGCAGGGTCTGGCCGATACGCAGACGCTGGCCCTTGAGGCCGTTCCAGCGTTGCAGGTCAGCGACATCGACCCGATAGCGGCGGGCCACCTCCCACAGGTTATCGCCGCTGCGCACCGTGTGCCGGCGCACTGCCGCACGGCGCACCGCAGGCTTGGATTCGGGCTCGGCAGCGAGCGGTCGCAGTGGACTGGGCGGCAGGCTGGCGATGCTGCTGCTCAGCGCTTCGGCCTTGTCCACGTCGAGGTCGGCAATGGCCACGGCGACCCCGTGGCCACAGAGTTTCTCGCATAGC
>CAZFFB010000100.1:0-7045 GCA_964517735.1 uncultured Pseudomonas sp. | reverse complement strand
GCTGGGTGCCCGGATCCAGATCGACGGAGATCCCCGCCTGCTCGATGATCCAGCCGGCGATGGCATGGTCGAAGTCATCCCCCCCCAGCGCACTGTCGCCGCCGGTGGCCAGCACTTCGAACACGCCGCGGGTCAGGCGCAGGATAGAGATGTCGAAGGTGCCACCGCCCAGGTCGTAGACGGCGATCACGCCCTCGGTGCCCTTGTCCAGGCCATAGGCCACCGCCGCTGCGGTCGGCTCGTTGAGCAGGCGCAGCACGTTGAGGCCGGCCAGACGCGCCGCGTCCTTGGTAGCCTGGCGCTGGGCATCATCGAAGTAGGCCGGCACGGTGATCACCGCACCGACCAGTTCGCCGCCAAGGGTCGCCTCGGCGCGCTCGCGCAGCACCCGCAGGATCTCGGCAGAGACCTGCACCGGGCTTTGCGGGCCTTGTACGGTATCGATGAAGGGCATCTGCGAATCGCCGGCGATGAAGCGGTAGGGCAGTTGCTCGCCCAGCTGCTTGATGTCGGCAAGGCCACGCCCCATCAGGCGCTTGACGGAGATGATGCTGTTGAGGGGATCGCGACTGGCACCTGCCAGCACGCTGTGACCCACCTCGACACCCTGAGCCGTATAGCGCACCGCCGAGGGCAGGATGACCCGCCCCTGATCGTCCGGCAGCGGCTCGGTACGGGCACTGCGCACAGCAGCAACCAGGGAATTGGTGGTGCCGAGATCGATGCCCACCGCCAGACGACGCTGGTGCGGCTGAGGGCTCTGTCCCGGTTCGGCAATCTGCAGTAGGGCCATGGTCTTCGCAGTGTCGGGCGCCGTTCGCCAGCAGGCGGACGACGCAGGTTAATCGTCGAGGCGCTCTTCCAGTTCACGCACCTCAAAGGCGAGCTTGTCGAGAAACTGCAGGCGGCGCATCAGGCGCTCGGCCTGCTCGCGCTGAGTCGGCTTGTCCCAGCAAGCGGAGAATCCCTGCTCAAGCTCGGCCTGGGCTTTCTTCAGGCGGCGCTTGAAGCTGGCAATGCCAGCCAGATCGGCGCTGTCCTGCAGCTCCTCGAGCTCCTCGCGCAGCATCATCTGCTGCAGCAGGAACTCGGGATCCTGCACCGTCGCCTCAAGAGGCAGCAGCTCGCCACGCAGTCCGAGAAGATACAGGGCGCGGCGGCTCGGGCTCTTGAGTGTCTGGTAGGCATCATTGAGCTGGGCGGCCCGGCTCAGCGCCTGACGCTGTTCGGCGGCCGGCGCATCGGCGAAGCGGTCCGGGTGGGTTTCCCGGGCCAGCTGCCGATAGCGCTCGGCCAGAGCCGCCAGATCAATCTCAAAGGTCGGCTGCAGATCGAACAGGGCGAAGTGACAGGTGCTCATCGGCGCGCCTCAGACATTGAAGCTTTCGCCGCAGCCGCACTCGCCACGCACATTGGGGTTGTTGAACTTGAAACCTTCATTCAACCCCTCGCGGGTGAAGTCCAGCTCGGTACCATCCAGGTAAGCAAGGCTTTTCGGGTCGATGAACACCTTGACGCCGAAGTTCTCGAATACCTGGTCTTCCGGTGCCTGCTCGTCGACGAACTCCAGCACATAGGCCAGACCGGAGCAGCCGGTGGTACGCACCCCAAGACGGATGCCCTCACCCTTGCCCCGGCTGTCCAGGGAGCGGCGAACGTGCTGTGCGGCAGCTTCGGTCATGCTGATGGCCATGGGTGTCTCCTCAGACCAGACCTTTCTTCTGCTTGTAATCACGCACGGCCGCCTTGATGGCGTCCTCGGCGAGCACCGAGCAGTGGATCTTCACCGGCGGCAGAGCCAGTTCCTCAGCCAGCTGGGTGTTCTTGATGCTCTCGGCTTCATCGAGAGTCTTGCCCTTCATCCACTCGGTCGCAAGGGAGCTTGAGGCAATGGCCGAGCCACAGCCGTAGGTCTTGAACTTGGCATCCTCGATGACGCCCGCCTCGTTGACCTTGATCTGCAGGCGCATCACGTCGCCGCAGGCCGGGGCGCCGACCATGCCGGTACCGACATCCGGATCCTCAGCATCGAGCTTGCCGACGTTGCGCGGGTTTTCGTAGTGGTCGATGACCTTGTCGCTGTATGCCATGGCGGTATTCCTCGCTGAATCTTGGGCGTCAGTGCGCCTGCCATTCGACCTTGGACAGGTCGACACCTTCTTTGTACATGTCCCACAGCGGCGACAGTTCGCGCAGCTTGGTCACCGCATCACGCACCTTGGCGGCGGCGTAGTCGACCTCTTCCTCGGTGGTGTAGCGACCGAAGGTGAAGCGGATCGAGCTGTGGGCCAGTTCGTCATTGCGCCCCAGGGCGCGCAGTACATAGGACGGCTCCAGGGAGGCCGAGGTGCAGGCCGAGCCAGAGGAGACGGCCAGATCCTTGAGCGCCATAATCAGCGACTCACCCTCGACATAGTTGAAGCTCAGGTTGAGGTTGTGGGGAACGCGCGCCGTGGCGCTGCCGTTCAGATAGACCTCTTCCATGTCCTTGAGCTGGTTCCAGAACCGCTCGGCCAGCGCCTTGATGCGCAGGTTCTCGGCGGCCATCTCCTCTTTGGCGATGCGGAACGCCTCACCCATGCCGACGATCTGATGAGTGGCCAGGGTGCCCGAGCGCATGCCACGCTCGTGGCCGCCGCCATGCATCTGCGCCTCAAGACGCACACGCGGCTTGCGGCGCACGTAGAGGGCACCGACGCCCTTGGGGCCGTAGGTCTTGTGGGCGCAGAAGGACATCAGGTCAACCTTGAGGGTCTCAAGGTCAATCTCCACCTTGCCGGTCGCCTGGGCGGCATCGGAATGCAGCAGGATGCCGCGAGCACGGGTGAGCTCGCCGATCGCCGCCAGATCGTTGATGGTGCCGATCTCGTTGTTGACGTGCATCAGCGACACCAGGATGGTGTCCTCGCGCAGCGCCGCCTCGACCATGGCCGGGGTGATGATGCCGTCTTCGCCCGGCTCCAGATAGGTGACCTCAAAGCCCTCGCGCTCCAGCTGGCGCGTGGCATCCAGCACCGCCTTGTGCTCGATCTTCGAGGTGATGATGTGCTTGCCCTTGCTGCTGTAGAAGTGCGCGACGCCCTTGATGGCAAGGTTGTTGGACTCGGTGGCACCGGAGGTCCAGACAATTTCGCGCGGATCGGCGTTGACCAGCTCAGCCACCTGGCGGCGCGCTTCCTCCACTGCTTCCTCAGCCTTCCAGCCGAATACGTGGGAGCGCGAGGCGGGGTTGCCGAAGTTGCCTTCCAGCGTCAGGCAATCACACAGCTTCTGTGCCACGCGCTGATCGACCGGCGTGGTCGAGGAATAATCGAGGTAGATCGGCAGTTTCATCAGGTCTCTCCTGTCAGGCTGGCAGTCCGCGGCATTCAGTCGATGGCGGACGCTTCTATCTTTTCGAGCACAGTGACCGGTCGTTCCCGACCATTCAGGCGGCGCAGATTCTGACGCTGCGCCACATCCTGGACCTCCTGGCGTCGTACCAGATCGGCCAGACTGATGCCACTGAGAAACTCGTGAATCCGATCGCTCAGACCACACCACAGATGGTGGGTCAGGCAGGTATCGCCTTCATGGCAGGCGGCCATGCCCTGGCAGCGGGTCGCATCGACCGACTCGTTGACCGCATCGATCACTTGAGCCACGTCGATGCTGGCCATGTCCCTCGACAGCTGGTAACCGCCGCCTGGCCCGCGCACGCTGCTGACCAGACTGCTGCGACGCAGTTTGGCGAACAGCTGCTCCAGGTAGGACAGGGAGATCCCCTGCCGCTCGGAAATATCCGCGAGGGACACCGGCCCCTCCTGGGCATGCAGGGCCAGATCCAGCATCGCCGTCACGGCATAGCGGCCCTTGGTGGTCAGTCGCATGGGCTTGCACCCCTGTCGTTCGAAAGTGCAGCGATTATGCGATTCCCGACAAAATCAGTCAACTATAAGTCCCAGCAAAACACTCGGAAATCAGGGGCCGCAACAGGGGGCGAGTGATGGTAGCAGATCACCCGTCCCCTGGCATGTCAGGGGGCCGGCGGGGCCGGATCCGGCGCCGGCGTCCTGGGTGGACGAGCCGTACTGCGCACCGCGGCAAAGTCCTCGGCGCGCAGCTGCGGCAGGTCCTTGGCACAGTAGTCGCTGCCCAGCGCCGTGAGCGCCTTGCACATGCCCTCCAGACGGTCATCGACCGCCTGCAGGTGATCAAGCAGCTGGCCAATGGCCCGCGCTACCGGGTCGGGCATGTCCTCCCCCACCCCATAGGCGTCGAAGCCGATCTTCTCGGCCAGCGCCTTGCGCCGCGCCTCCAGCGCATCATCCGGCTCGCCGCCGCGCAGGATGATCCGTCCGGGAATGCCGACCACCGTGGCACCTGGCGGCACTTCCTTGGTAACCACCGCATTGGAGCCGACCTTGGCACCGGCGCCGACGGTGAACGGCCCGAGAATCTTCGCCCCAGCGCCGACGATCACCCCATCCGCCAGAGTCGGGTGGCGCTTGCCCTTGTTCCAGCTGGTGCCGCCCAGGGTCACGCCGTGGTAGAGGGTCACATCGTCACCGATTTCGGCCGTCTCGCCGATCACCACGCCCATGCCGTGATCGATGAAGAAGCGCCGACCGATCCGCGCGCCCGGATGGATTTCGATACCGGTCAGCCAGCGACCCAGGTGCGACACCACACGCGCCAGCAGCTTCCAGTCGGCCCCCCACAGGGCATGGGCGAGGCGATGCAGCCACACCGCGTGCAGGCCGGGGTAGCAGATCAGCACCTCAAGGGTGCTGCGCGCCGCCGGATCGCGGTGAAATACGCTTCGGATGTCTTCTCGCATGCGCTCGAACATCAGTCTGTGCTCCGCTGGGAAAGCTCGCTGCGGGCGGCCTTCTGAGTTTCGGTGAGGATACCGCGCAGGATGTTCATTTCCAGCTTGCTGATCCCGGCGCGGCCATACAGGCGACGCAGGCGCGCCATCAGATGGCGCGGCTTGGCCGGATCGAGGAAGGCAATCTGCACCAGCGTATCCTCAAGATGAGCATAGAAGCGCTCCAGCTCATCGGCGGTGACTGGCACCGCATCGAGCATGGCGGTGGTTTCCAGCGTCTCCACCTTGGTCGGCTGCCCCTGATGGGCCAGCCAGTCCATGCGCACCTCGTAGGCCAGCACCTGCACGGCGGTGGCCAGGTTCAGCGAGCTGAACTCGGGATTGGCCGGGATGTGCACGTGGTACTGGCAGCGCTGCAGCTCCTCATTGGTCAGCCCGGCGTACTCGCGGCCGAACACCAGCGCCACCTCACCGCCCAGCTCGACGTGCTCAAGGCTCTTCTGCGCGCACTCGCGCGGATCGAGCAGCGGCCAGGGGATGCGCCGCTCACGGGCGCTGGTGCCAAGCACCAGGCTGCAGCCCACCAGCGCCTCCTCGAGGGTATCGACCACCACGGCCGCCTCGAGAATGTCGGTGGCCCCGGAGGCCCGCGCATTGGCCTCGCCGCTTGGGAACTCCTCGGGCTGCACCAGTACCAGTTTCGACAGGCCCATGTTCTTCATGGCCCGCGCCGTCCCGCCGATGTTGCCCGGATGGCTGGTGTTGACCAGCACCACGCGAATCTTGTCGAGCACGCCCACTCCCCCAACCTGCGCCAAAAATGGACGGCGATGTTACCCAAGCACCGGGCGCCGCGCCATGCCGCCCTACGCCGGACCCGGCATCCCCGTTATACTCCGGCGTTTTTATCAGCCGCCCCAAGGTTCCGCTGCCCATGGACAAGACCTATCAGCCCCATGAAATCGAATCCCGCTGGTACGCCGAGTGGGAGGCGAAGAACTACTTCGCCCCGCAAGGCTCCGGCGAGTCCTACACCATCGCCCTGCCGCCGCCCAACGTCACCGGCAGCCTGCACATGGGCCACGGCTTCAACAACGCGATCATGGACACGCTGATCCGCCTGCGCCGCATGCAGGGCCGCAACACCCTGTGGCAGCCGGGTACCGACCACGCCGGCATCGCCACCCAGATGGTGGTGGAACGCCAGCTGGCCGCGCAGAACCTGTCGCGCCACGATCTGGGCCGTGACAAGTTCCTGGAGAAGGTCTGGGAGTGGAAGGAACAGTCCGGCGGCACCATCACCCGGCAGATCCGTCGCCTCGGCTCCTCGGTGGACTGGTCGCGCGAGCGCTTCACCATGGACGAGGGCCTCTCCGAGGCGGTCAAGGAAGCCTTCGTGCGCCTGTTTGATGACGGCCTGATCTACCGCGGCAAGCGCCTGGTCAACTGGGACACCAAGCTGCACACGGCGATCTCCGATCTGGAAGTGGAGAACCACGACGAGAAGGGCTCGCTGTGGAACCTGCGCTACCCGCTGGCCGACGGAGAGAAGACTGCCGAGGGCCTCGACTACCTGATCGTCGCCACCACCCGTCCGGAAACCATGCTCGGCGACTCGGCTGTGGCGGTGAACCCGCAAGATCCGCGCTACCAGGCGCTGATCGGCAAGTTCGTCGAGCTGCCGCTGGTCGGCCGGCGCATCCCGATCATCGGCGACGACTACTGCGACCCCGAGTTCGGTACCGGCTGCGTGAAGATCACCCCGGCCCACGACTTCAACGACTACGAAGTCGGCAAGCGCCACCACCTGCCGCTGATCAACATCCTCGACAAGGACGCGGCGATCCTCGCCAGGGCCCAGGTGTTCAACCTCGACGGCAGCGTCAACAGCGAGCTGGACGCCAGCCTGCCGGCGCAGTTTGCCGGCCTCGACCGCTTCGAGGCGCGCAAGCAGATCGTCGCCGCCTTCGAGCAGCTGGGCCTGCTCGAGAAGATCGACGAGCACGCCCTCAAGGTGCCCAAGGGCGACCGCTCCGGCACCATCATCGAACCGTGGCTGACCGACCAGTGGTACGTCTCCACCAAGCCGCTGGCCGAGAAGGCCATCGCCGCGGTCGAGGACGGCTCGATCCAGTTCGTGCCCAAGCAGTACGAGAACATGTACTTCAGCTGGATGCGCGACATCCAGGACTGGTGCATCAGCCGCCAGCTGTGGTGGGGCCACCGCATCCCGGC
>CAZFFB010000099.1:0-7147 GCA_964517735.1 uncultured Pseudomonas sp. | reverse complement strand
CACCACGCCCGTCCGCGGTTACCCACGCCCCGCGCGCAGCCGCATCCCCAGATGGCATCCGGGCAATGTCTGCTGTCGGCGCCTCGGCAAGGCGCAGCGTGCTGGATGATGAGGAGGACTTTGGTCTGCAGGCCGCCGATCTTGAGCTTGATCTTGACCTCGCGCCACGCACGCCTGCGCCCACCGCAGCACCCGCACCCGCACCCGCACCCGCACCCGTTGAGTATGCGCCAGCGGCCGCAGCCCCCTGCCCAGCCATGCCGAGCGACAACCCGGCACCGCAGGGCCACCATGCTGCGGCCGTGCGCAGCGCCGTGCTGTGTGTCCAGCTCGGTGGCCAGCATGAATTGCAGCGCCTGCCGCGCCCGCGCCTGCTGGAGCTGCTACAGCGCTCTCGCGACTGCCTGGATGAGGCCACGCGTACTTATCAGGGCAGTCTGTACAGCCTGGCCGATGGCGGCAGTCTGGTGCTGTTCCACGACCAGCACCAGGATGAGCGTTATCTGGTTCGCGCCCTGTGCTGCGGCGAGCTGCTGCGCGCCCTGAGTCATGACCTGCAGGTACAGATCGCCGACAGCGGCCTGACCCTGCAGCTGCAGCTGGCGCTGAGCCGCGGGGAGAATCTCTACGGCCTGCCCCAGGGCGAACTGCTGCATCAGACGGCCAGCCAGCAGGCGATTGCCCTGAGCCACTACAGCCGCAACCTGCTGCTGGTGGATGCCGAGCTCAGTGGTGATCCACAACTTCTGCAGCACGCTCGCACCCGCAGCATCAGCACCCCGGCCGGTGCCAGCTGCGTCGAGCGCCTGCAGCCGCCCCTGCCGGGGGAGCTTGAGCAGCAGATCGGCCGTATTCTCGGTCCGACCTGACGCCCCAGGCGCTGGCGGCGCAGGCCGCCAGCCTCCTCAGAAGCGATAAACCTCCACCGGCGTCGGGACAGCCGCCGGTTGAGGAGTGCTGGGCCGTGCCCGCACGGGCCGCTGCGGCGCAGCGCTGGCAGCTCGCTCTGGCCGTACCCGGTTGACGGCCTCACCCTCGGCCTCATCCGCCAGCGCGCTGATCGCTGCCGCCAGCCGCTCGGCCAGCATCTGCAGCAGCTGGCTCTGCATGCGCACCTGATTGACCAGCGAGCCGGTGTGCGGATGTTCAAGACGCAGCACCTGGCTGTGACGCATGCGCCCCTCACCATCCAGCAGCCGCCACTGCGCTTCCAGCACCGCCGGCTGTTCAGGTCCGGCATCGAAGCGGGAAATATTCAGCAGCACCTGCACCTGCGCACGAAAGCCGACCCGATCAGGGTAAAGGGCCACCTGGCTGCTGCCGGTGCGTCCAGCCAGCTCGCGCAGCAGTACTCGGGCAATGTCATCCTCGAGACTGCCAGCCCAGCGCGCCTGGCCATCCAGCAGCAGATTGCCGTCGACCCTGCGCTGCACCACCACCTCACGCTGCAGGTAATCCGCCACGTTCAGTGGGCCGAGCAGGATGGCCGGCCCCTGGTTGGCGGCCGGCAGCGACAGCTCGGTCGAGCCCTGCAGTTGATAGAAGGCCGCAGGCGGCGTAGCCGCGCAGCCGCTCAGCGCCAGCAATGCCGCCAGACAGGTCATCATGCTCGGGTGCGCAACACGCATGGAAGGGGTCACCGTTTCTTGCCAAAGATGAGGGATTCGGGATGCTGCTCGAGGCTCTCGACCGTACGCTGCAGTGCCTTGCTGCTGCGTTGCAGCGCCTCGAGGGTGGAGAGCAGCTGGTACTGGTTTTCCGACTCAGGCCCAAGGCTCTGGCGCAGATCATGGGCCAGGGTATCCATCTGCTCCAGCGCCTGCCGCGCACTATGCATCGCCTGACGGGCATCCTCCAGCGCCAGACGCAGTGAGGCACTGCTGTCGCGGGCCTCACCCAGCAGGGCCGGCAGCTGCTGCTGCAGGCTGGCACTCAGCTGCTCCAGATGGCCCAGGCTGCGGCCGAGACTGCCCAGGCCCTGCTGCAGCTGGTCAGAGGCTGTGAAGCGCTCCAGTGCCTGCAGACTGTGATGCGCCGATTGCACCAGCTCGCGCAGCGGCATTTCCCGCAGGCTCGCCAGCAGCTCGCGCAGCACATCCGCCGCCTGATCGACCCGCGAGGGCACACTGGGAATCACCGGCAGGCCCAGTGCATCCGGCTCGCCCTGGTACCCTGGCTGGCCGGGGAACAGATCGAGCGCCACGATCGACTTGCCCGTCAGCAGGCTCTGGGTCTGCAGCTGGGCACGCAGACCACGCCCGATCAGCTGCTCCAGCGCCTCGCCCACCTGCGCCGTGCTGCCCGCCATGTCCGGACGGATGCGCAGCACCACCGGGATCATGACCTCCTGCAGCTGCTGATCGTAGGCCAGACGAATTTCCCGCACGGTGCCAACCTTGACGCCGCGGTAGGTGACAGCAGCACCGACATCCAGCCCGTCGAGGCTGCCGGTGAAATACACCGCATAGTCGCTCGGCTGGCTGAACCAGCTGTCACGGGCCAGCAGCAGCAGGCCGGTGGCCAGCAGCGCGATACCCGTCAGCAGGAAAGCGCCGATCCAGAAAGGTTTGCGGGTTTCATTCATCGGCGGGCCTCGCTGGCGGATTCACCGCGGCGCAGAAAGCGCTGTACGACGGGCGGCCCATCCTCCAGCAGCTGAGCCAGCGGGCCGAGGGCAATCTGGGTGTGGGTCTGGTTGTCGAGAAACAGGCAGGTATCGGCCACGGCGAAGATGCTCGGCAATTCATGGGTGACCAGCACGATACTGGCTCCGAGGCTGTCGCGCAGCTCGAGAATCAGCTGATCCAGCGCCTGGGAGCTGAGCGGATCAAGGCCCGCCGAGGGCTCGTCGAAGAACAGCACCTGCGGATCCAGCGCCAGCGCACGGGCCAGCCCTGCACGCTTGCGCATGCCGCCGGACAGCTCGGCCGGATACAGCAACTCGCAACCGGCAAGACCGACCAGAGCCAGCTTGAGGGCCGCCAGCTCATCCAGCTCATCCCGGGTCAGATGAGGATGGTAGGCGGCCAGCGGCAGGGCGATGTTGTCGCGCAGGGTCATGCCGCTCCACAGCGCACCGTCCTGATAGAGCACACCAAACTGACGCTGCAGACAGGCACGCCGCTCACTGTCCTGCGCCCAGAAATCCTCGCCCTGCAGCAATATGCGCCCGGCCAGTGGCCGGTTGAGGCCGATCAGGTGACGCAGCAAGGTGCTCTTGCCGCAGCCGCTGCCGCCCATCACCACGAACACCTCGCCGCGGCGCAGGCTGAACTGGATATCCCGCAGCACCACCTTGCGCCCGTAACCGGCACTCAGGCCCTCCACGCGGATCAGCGCCTGCTCCATGCTCAAATCCCCATTTGCGTGCAGATCAGGGTAATCAGCGCATCACTGACCACCAGCGCGACGATGATGCTGACCACCGCGCGGGTGGTCGCCTGGCCGACGGCCTGGGCATTGCGACCACAGGCCAGCCCGTAGTGGCAGCCGATCAGCGCGATCAGCAAGGCAAATACCAGGCTTTTGAAGATCCCCAGCAGAAAGTCGGTCAGCGTGAGCATCTCAAGACTCTGGCTCAGGTACAGCGCCGCCGAGATATCGAACAGTCCAGCCCCGATGATGAAGCCACCCAGAATGCCCAGCCCATCCGCGAACACACAAAGCAGCGGCATGCTCACCAAGAGCGCCAGCAGGCGCGGCAGCACCAGAAACTCCAGGGGCGGGAAGCCGAAGGTTCTCAGTGCGTCGATCTCCTCGCTGGCCTGCATGCTGCCAAGCTCTGCCGCGTAGGCGGCACCGGTGCGGCCGGCCATGATCACCGCCGTCATCAGCGCGCCCATCTCGCGGGTCATGCCGACCGCGACCATGTCGGCAATGTAGAGCTGCGCACCAAAGGCCTGCAGCTGGGCCGCGCCGACAAAGGCGAGGATCAGCCCGACCAGGGTGGCGATCAGCGCGACGATCGGCAGTGCGCCAGGCCCGCATTGCGCCAGCGCGGCCCAGAAGTCCTGGGCGCGCATGCGGGTCCGGCCACGCAGCAGCCGGCCCAGCCCCAGCAGTACCTCGCCGATGAAGATGCAGGCATGGATCAGCGCCTGACGCACCGCCAGCACCTGCCAGCCCAGACGGGCCGGCAGATTATGGCGCACCGGTTGCGGCTCGCGGATCTGCGTGGAGGGCCGGCTGGCCAGCTGCAGCAGGCGCGCCACGCCCTCAGGCAGCGCCCGGTGCTCAAGCTGTACACCCTCGGCCTCCGCCAGCCGCTGCAGGCGACGCAGCGCCGCCAGCAGGCTGCTGTCCCATTGCCCCAGACCCTCCAGCTGCAGACAGAGGCGCGCCGGCATGCCGCTCAGGCTGTGCCAGAAGGTCGGCAGATCCGGCTTGGCGGCCGCCAGCGTCCAGTCACCGCGCAGTTGCAGCTGCAGCACACCCTCCTGTTCCCCCGCCCAGCACAATGCTGCCCGGGAAGTATCTGCCTCTTGCATGCCTTGTCCTCGCCCTGGAGTTACTCCACCAGCAGCGCATCGACCCGCTGGAAGCCACGGGGCAGCAGACTGCCACGCCGGCCGCGCTCGCCACAATAATGCTGCAGATCCTCACCACGCAGCGACAGGGTACGCTTGCCGGCCTGCAGCACCAGGGTCATGCCGGCTGGCAGCACCTGCAGATCGACCAGATACTCCTCGCGACGCGCCACCCGCTCGCCGGGGATGCCGATGAGCTTGTTGCCCTTGCCCTTGGCCAGCTGTGGCAGCTCGCTGGCCGCAAATATCAGCAGACGCCCCTCGCTGGTCACCGCCGCCAGGCGGTCGTTACCCGCCTCGGTGAGCCGGCGCGGCGCCATGACCCGTGCCCCTTCTGGCAGGGTCAGCAAGGCCTTGCCGGCCTTGTTCTTGGCCAGCAGATCCGCACCGCGCAGCACGAAACCGTAGCCGGCATCCGAGGCCAGCACATACAGCGCGTCGTCCTCTGGCAGCAGCAGACACTCGAAAAGGGCGCCGGCCGGCGGACTCAGCCGTCCGGTCAAGGGCTCGCCCTGACCGCGCGCCGAGGGCAGCGAGTGGGCCGGCAACGAGTAGCTGCGTCCGGTGGAATCGATGAACACTGCCTGCTGGTTGGAGCGCCCGGGGGCAGCGGCCTTGAAGGCATCGCCGGCCTTGTAGGACAACCCGGCAGCGTCGATCTCGTGGCCCTTGGCGCAGCGCACCCAGCCCTTCTCGGAGAGCACCACGGTAACCGGTTCGCTGGGCAGCAGCGCGGCCTCACTGAGGGCGCGGGCCTCGGCACGGGCCACAATCGGCGAGCGGCGCGCATCACCGAACTTTTCGGCATCTTCCAGCAGCTCCTTGCGTACCAGCTTCCTCAGCCGGGCTTCGCTGCCCAGCAGCGCAGTGAGCTTGTCGCGCTCTTTGACCAGGGCATCCTGCTCGCCGCGGATCTTCATTTCTTCAAGACGCGCCAGCTGGCGCAGGCGGGTGTCGAGGATGTAGTCGGCCTGCAGCTCGCTCAGGCCAAAGCGCGTCATCAGCTCCACCCTGGGCTCGTCCTCCTCACGGATGATGCGGATCACCTCATCGAGATTGAGGAAGGCAATCAGCAGGCCATCCAGCAGGTGCAGGCGGCGCTCGACCTTGTCGAGGCGGAACTGCAGGCGGCGGCGCACGGTGGCGATGCGGAAACTCAGCCACTCGGACAGCAGGGTGCGCAGATCCTTGACCTGCGGCTTGCCATCCAGGCCGATGACGTTGAGGTTGACCCGGTAACTGGACTCCAGCTCCGTGGTGGCGAACAGGTGCGTCATCACCTCGTCGGCATCGACTCGCCCCGAGCGCGGCACAATGACGATCCGGCAGGGGTTTTCATGGTCCGACTCATCGCGAAGATCGGCGACCATCGGCAGTTTCTTGGCCTGCATCTGCGCAGCGATCTGCTCGAGTACCTTGGCCCCGGAGACCTGATGCGGCAGTGCAGTGACCACGATGTCACCGTCCTCGACGCGGTACAGGGCGCGCATGCGCACCGAGCCGCGGCCGCTCTGGTAGATCTTCAAGAGGTCGCTGCGCGGGGTGATGATCTCCGCCTCGGTCGGGTAATCCGGCCCTGGCAGCAGCTCGCAGAGCCGCTCGACCGTTGCCTGCGGCTCATCCAGCAGGTGCACACAGGCCATCGCTACTTCGTGCAGATTGTGCGGTGGAACGTCAGTGGCCATGCCCACCGCGATACCGGTGGTGCCGTTGAGCAGCAGGTTGGGCAGCCGCGCCGGCAGGGTCGCCGGCTCGTCGAGGGTGCCGTCGAAGTTCGGCACCCAGTCGACGGTGCCCTGGCCCAGCTCGCTGAGCAGCACCTCGGCATAGCGCGACAGGCGCGCCTCGGTGTAGCGCATCGCGGCGAACGACTTGGGATCGTCCGGCGCGCCCCAGTTGCCCTGGCCATCGACCAGCGTGTAGCGGTAGCTGAACGGCTGGGCCATCAGCACCATCGCCTCGTAGCAGGCCAAATCGCCATGCGGGTGGAACTTGCCCAGCACGTCGCCGACGGTGCGCGCCGATTTCTTGTGCTTGGCGTCGGCATCCAGGCCCAGCTCGCTCATCGCGTAGACGATGCGCCGCTGCACCGGCTTGAGGCCGTCGCCGATGTGCGGCAGGGCGCGGTCCATGATCACGTACATGGAATAGTTCAGATAGGCCTGTTCGGTGAACTCGGCCAGCGGGCGGCGCTCGACGCCGTCCAGGCTCAGATCGAGGGATTCGCTCATCTGCGTCCTCAGGAAATTCGTGTGTTCGGGGCGCACCCGCCGGGGGCCGGTGCGCCGGATGAAGGCTGCGGTCGCGGCATCAGGCAGCCGGCCGCGGCGGGGTCAGCAGAGGGTGGCCCGGCGAGCCGGTGGCGGCGCTTCGGCCCGCCGCGCACCCGCCGTCACGCTGGGCAGCGGACGGCACGGCGGCCTCACAGCAGCACCTCGGCCAGATTGCCCTTGCGCTCCAGCCAGCTCTTGCGGTCGCCGGCGCGCTTCTTGGCCAGCAGCATGTCCATCACCTCGCGGGTGCCCTCGAAGTCGTCGAGGGTCAGCTGCACCAGGCGGCGGGTGTTGGGATCCATAGTCGTCTCGCGCAGCTGCAGCGGGTTCATCTCGCCAAGCCCCTTG
>CAZFFB010000098.1:0-7148 GCA_964517735.1 uncultured Pseudomonas sp. | reverse complement strand
GGGAGTGTTCCAGTTATCGACCAATCAGCGGCAGGGATTGTTGGTTGGCACAACGAAGCGCCTGGTGTTTTAGCTTCTCCAGAAAATCCAGTTGTGACATTCGCCAATCACACATGCGAAATGCGATTGATGGAGGAGCCTTTCTCAGTAATTCAAAACGTATTCCCTCTGATTGGCAAAAAAGGGGTTTGCCGAACCAGGTTTCTGTATTACCTAACCAAGGGGCGGGTCTGGCTTGAAGAATACAAAGGCCACTTCCCAGAGTTTCGCCGCAAGTGGGTTTTTTGCCCACCAGGCAACGAACAAGAGCAGATGGTGAAGGTTTTGGGAGATCTGGACGACAAAATCGCTGTCAACCGCCGCATCAACCAAACCCTCGAAGCTATGGCGCAAGCCATCTTCAAATCCTTGTTTGTCGATTTCGATCCGGTCAAAGCCAAGATCGCCGCCAAGGAGGAAGGCCGCGACCCACTGCGCGCAGCCATGAGCGCCATCAGCGGCAAGCCCGATGCCGAAATCGATGCACTGCCGCCCGAGCAATACGCCCAACTCGCCGCCACCGCCGCGCTGTTTCCGGATGAAATGGAAGAGTCGGAGTTGGGGGAGATTCCGAGGGGGTGGGCCTGTGGTGCGCTTGGTGATATTTGCAGCTTT
The DNA here is from genome assembly GCA_964517735.1 of uncultured Pseudomonas sp. Lineage (GTDB taxonomy): Bacteria > Pseudomonadota > Gammaproteobacteria > Pseudomonadales > Pseudomonadaceae > Geopseudomonas. The sequence goes on along the minus strand of CAZFFB010000098.1, from coordinate 6,494 downwards.
ACGGCGGGCAGCGCGTTCAAACCTGAACATCAGGGCAGTACAGAGGGGGACTATCCGTTCATCAAGGTGAGCGATATGAACCTTGCGGGTAACGAAGTTTTTATTCAATCGGCTAACAACTACGTCAGCAAGGCTCAACAGTCTGAGATGAAGGCGAAGTTGCACCCGGTGGGGGCGACCGTTTTCGCCAAGATTGGCGTGGCACTGATTTCGAATCGCCGGAGATTGTTAACTACCCCGACGATCATTGACAACAACTTGATGTCAGCCAGTCCCGTTGAAGGCAAATCCGGGCAGTTTTTTTTGTATTCGCTGCTCAGCACACTCGATTTCAATACCTTGGTCTCGGGCACCGCCCTGCCGTACATCAACGTTTCCGACCTCAAGAAAATACCCATCGTGCGTCCTCCGTACGATGCTTGCCATGCTTTTGAGGCAAAGGCATCCTCGATGTTTTCGACGATGCAGACGCTGGCGGCACAGAGTTCAACCCTTGCGATAACTCGGGATGCCTTGCTCCCTAAGTTGCTGTTAGGGGAAATTGAAGCATCTGAAATATTTGAGGGCTGACCATGGATTTTTGGCGCCCGAAATATCACGAATATCTCAACTCCGAAGGGGATGTGGACATCATTGGCTCCACCTTTCAGCGGAGCCGAATATTGAAAGAGCTAGAGCCGGAAACATATCAATTGTCTTTTGAGGATTGGGTGGAGGAACGAAAGAGCAGTCTGCGCGACGTGGCGAGTCAGGTGCTTGCCGCGCACGACAATGCAAATCGTTTCAGCGCACTTAAGAAGGCATATGGCTCTCGAAATCTCATTCCTTTTCTTGGTGCGGGACTTTCAATGCCCAGCGGGTATCCTGGGTGGACGAAATTCCTGTGGGATCTGCAGTGTGAGTCGCACGTCAAGGCAGATGATTTAGCGTCGTTATTAGGCGCTGGGGATTACGAGGGGGCAGCTCAGTTACTTCACGATGATCTTGGTCCTGCATTGTTTAATAAACAACTTCAGGAATGCTTCGATAGGGATTGTGCTGCGACTGGCGCAATTAATTTGTTCCCACTCATATTTTCAGAATCCAATGTCATCACAACCAACTTCGACAAATTGCTGGAGTCTGCCTTTTCCGGGCAATCTCAGGGCTTTGATCAAGTAGTTTTTGGCAGCAATTTGGGAGAGGCATTACGCATTCTTAATGCCGGAGGAAGATACCTGCTGAAGCTTCACGGTTCATGTGAAACAGTTGCCAGTCGCGTCTTGCTGCGTGATGAGTATGCACAAGCCTATGGTGATGCCGGCATCGTAGAACGATTCTTCTCCCGATTTTTGTTTGGCAAGTCACTGCTATTTGTTGGCTGTAGCTTGCTGACAGACCGTACGCTTCTGACAATGGAGCGGGTAGTGGCTGCAGAAGGGGCACATACCCTGCCACAGCACTATGCCTTCCTTGAATTGAAGGAGGGTATGGATCGCGTCGAGCGCAAAAAGGCATTGGCAAAGGCCAATATATTTCCGATCTGGTATCCAGAGGGTGAGCACGATGAATCTATCGAGGCGCTTCTGCTGACGTTGATGGAGGAAGAAAAATGATCCCCATCAGCTCTCTGGATCATCTTACCCTGCTGCGCGAATCCATCTCGCTCGAATGCAAGCTCGCCAACGGCCGTGACGGCAAGGGCGCTTTGCCGGATGACTTCTGGCCCACCTACAGCGCCATGGCAAATACAGATGGCGGCATGGTCATACTCGGCATGCGAGAGCGCAAAGGGCTGTTTGAGCCAGCGGGTATCGAAAATGTCGACAAGGTCCGCACCGAGCTGTTCAACAACCTGAACAACCGCCAGAAGGTCAGTCTTAACCTACTCACTGACAGCCAGGTGCGCGAATGGGTTGTGGATGGCAAGACTCTGCTGGTCGTGGAGATTCCTCGTGCCAGGCGGCATCAGCGCCCTGTACATCTCACCCGCAACCCTTTCGAGGGCAACACCTACCGGCGACTGAACGAGGGCGACCGCCCCCTGCCAGACGAAGAGGTCAAGCGCATGCTGGCCGAGCAGGTGGAGGACAGTCGCGATGACCGGATTCTGCGTGGCTTCGGCTTTGCCGATCTGGACATGGGCAGCTTTCGGGCTTACCGCCAGGTATTTGCCAATCGCGAACCCGGCCACCCCTGGAACGAAAAGGACGACCAGGAGTTTCTGCGCCTGATTGGTGGCTGGCGCCGTGACCGGGAAACCCATGAGGCTGGCCTGACCCTGGCGGGTTTGCTGATGTTTGGGCAGATGAGCGTCATTCAGGAAGTTTTGCCCAACTACATGCTCGACTATCAGGAGCGTCCCGAGGCCCGCACGGAACGCCGCTGGATCGACCGCCTGACCCTGGACGGCAAGTGGTCGGGCAACCTCTATGATTTCTACCGCAAGGTCTACCTGAAGCTCACGGCCGACCTGAAGGTGCCCTTCCAGCTCGAAAAGGGTGAACGCCAGGACGAAACGCCAGTGCACATTGCCCTGCGCGAGGCGTTGGCCAATGTCCTGGTTCATGCGGATTACAGCGAGCGCGCCTCGGTGCTGGTGGTCAAGCGGCCCGACATGTTTGGCTTTCGCAACCCCGGCCTGATGCGCATTCCGGTCGAGGTGGCCTTGCATGGTGGCGAGCCAGACTGCCGAAATCGCAACCTGCACAAGATGTTCCGCTTTGTCGGCGTGGGCGAGCAGGCGGGCACGGGTATCCCCCGGATCTTCCAGGGGTGGAAGTCGCAGCACTGGAACCCGCCCAAGCTGTACGAGTCATCGGTTCCGTACAACCAGACCTTGCTGGAACTACGCATGATCGACCTATTCCCGCAGGACGTCATCACCAGCCTGCGCTCGCGCTTTGGCACCGAGTTCGATCAACTCAAAGATGAGGAGCGCGTCGCTCTGGCATTGGCCGCCAGCGAGGGAACGGTCAACCACGCACGACTGTGCACAGTCTCCTCTGCCCATCCGGTTGAGCTGACGCGCACCCTGCAGCACCTCACCCAGTGCGGCATGCTGGCTTCGACCGGCAGCGGTCGCGGCGCGGTCTATTACCTGCCAGGCCAGGACATGCCAACGCCAGACGATGTGTTTGGTCCGGCATTCATACCGATGAGCAGCAGCTCCTCAGCTTCCGATCAGAGCTCCTCAGTTTTGCCGGCCAGCTCCTCAGTTTTGGCTGCCAGCTCCTCAGTTTTGGCTGCCAGCTCCTCAGTTTTGGCTGCCAGCTCCTCAACTTCGCCCCAACAATGGAACGAGCACGGCTACTTCCTCACCGATCAGCTGCCCTTGCCGGTGATCAATGACCTGAGCCGTCTATCCCCCGCTCTGCGGGCGCGCCTGGAGGGGATTGCTGCAGAGCCACGGCAGAAGAAGAAAATGCCCAAAGAAGAACTGGAGCAGGTGATCCTGGCCGTCTGCCAGGGGCACTACCTGACGCTGCAGGCCTTGGCGGAGCTGCTCTGTCGCAAGCCTGTCTCGTTGCGCAATGACTACCTCTCACCGATGGTCCGGGCACGCACCCTGAGCCTGGCTTTCCCGACCACGCCGACACACGAACGGCAGGCCTATTGCGCCACCAACACCCTGCCACGTGCCTCTGATGCCGAGTCCTGAGCCATGATGAACGAACAGCAACTTGAAGAATTGTGCCTAGGCTGGTTTCAGGAGACTGGTTGGCGTTTTGTCCACGGCCCGGACATCGCGCCGGACAGCAGCGCCCCGGAGCGCACAGACTACCGAGAGGTAGTCCTGCGTGAGCGCCTTCTGGCATCGCTGGCGCGCATCAACCCGCATATCCCTGCAGCCGCACTGGAGCAGGCCGCGCATGCGCTGCAAACGGTGAGCGAACCGCAGATGGTGGTCCGCAACCGCAGCTGCCATCGACTGCTGCTGGACGGCGTGCAGGTGGAGTTCTCAGTGGGCGATGAGAAGAAGACCGACCTGGTTCACTTCATCGACTTCGCGCAGCCGAACAACAACGACTTCCTAGTGGTGAACCAATTCACCATCACCGGTACCAAGCAGCCGCGCCGGCCGGATGTGATCGCCTTCGTCAACGGCCTGCCGCTGGCCGTGATCGAGCTGAAGAACCCCTCCAACGAGCAGACCGATATATGGGATGCGTTCAACCAGCTGCAGACCTACAAGGAAGAGGTCAGCGACCTCTTCAACTGCAATGCCGCGCTGGTGGTGAGTGACGGCTTCACGGCGCGCGTGGGCTCTCTGACCGCCAATGCCGAACGCATGCTGCCTTGGCGCACCATCGCCAACGAGGATGATCGGCCACGTCTGCAGATGGAGCTGGAGACGGTGGTGCGCGGCTTCTTCAACCCCGAGCTGTTTCTCGACTACGTGCGGCACTTTGTGTTGTTCGAGAAGGATGGTGACCGCCTCATCAAGAAGATAGCCGGCTATCACCAGTTCCACGCCGTGCGTGAGGCGGTACGTGCCACGGTGATTGCGGCCAGCTCGCCTGACAAAGGCCTGCTGGAAGTCCGGGAAGAACGCGCCACATGGGGCAAGGAGGTCAGCCCAGGCTCACGCAAGGCCGGCGTGGTCTGGCACACCCAGGGTTCGGGCAAGAGCATCACCATGGCCTGCTACGCTGGCAAGCTGCTGCAACAGCCGGAAATGAAGAACCCTACGCTGGTAGTGGTGACCGACCGCAATGACCTGGATGGTCAGCTATACGCCACCTTCTGCGCGGCGAGCGACCTGCTCAAAACCACCCCGGTACAAGCGGGCAGTCGCGACGAACTGCGCGACATGCTGGCCTCACGCCAGGCAGGCGGCATCATCTTCACCACAGTGCAGAAGTTCGCCCTGCACGATGAAGAAGACGCACACCCGCTGCTTTCTGATCGCACCAACATCGTGGTTATTTCGGATGAAGCCCACCGTAGCCAGTACGGCACCAAAGGCCGACTGGATACGAAAACCGGCAAGTACGTGTTCGGCTACGCCAAACACCTGCGCGATGCCCTGGAGAAAGCCACCTTCATCGGCTTCACCGGTACCCCGATTGCGCTGGAGGATAAGGACACCCGTCTGGTGTTTGGCGACTACGTCAGCATCTACGACATCCAGGATGCAGTAGATGATGGCGCTACGGTGCCCATCTTCTACGAGAGCCGCCTGGCCAAGCTGGACGTAAACCAGGCCGAGATTGACGCGCTCAACGAGCAGGTGGATGAAGTCGTCGAAGACGAAGAAGACATTGCCGCCCGTGAGAAAACGAAGAGCGAATGGGCCGCGCTGGAAAAGCTGGTGGGGGCAGAGCCACGCTTGCAGCAGGTGGCCCGCGACCTGATCCAGCATTTTGAAGCTCGCATCGCCGTGGCGGACGGCAAGGCCATGATCGTATGCATGAGCCGCGACATCTGCGCCCATCTGTACAACGCCATCGTTGCACTTCGACCAGACTGGCACAGCGACGACCCTGAACAGGGTGTCATCAAGATCGTGATGACGGGCTCTGCTGCCGACAAGCCACTGCTGCAGCCTCATCTGTACAGCAAGCAGGTGAAGAAACGGCTGGAGGTGCGCTTCAAGGACGCGCAAGACACGCTGAAGCTGGTGATCGTGCGGGATATGTGGCTAACGGGCTTTGACGCGCCATGCTGCCACACCATGTACATCGACAAGCCCATGAAAGGCCACAACCTGATGCAGGCGATTGCCCGCGTCAACCGGGTGTTCAAGAACAAGCCCGGCGGTCTGGTGGTCGATTACATCGGTATTGCCAACGAACTGAAAGCCGCGCTCAAGACCTATACCGATGCCAAAGGCAAGGGTGACCCCACGCACAACGCTGCTGAAGCGCTGGCGGTGCTGCTGGAGAAGATGGACATCGTGCGCGGCATGATGCACGGCTTTGACTACAGCGCATTCGAGACTCAGGCCATCCAGCTACTGGTACCTGCAGCTAACCACATCCTGGGCCTGAAGGATGGTAAGACGCGCCTCCTCGACACCATGGCTGCCGTGGCAAAAGCCTTCTCTCTGTGCAGCACGCTGGATGAGGCCGCTGCTTTGCGTAAGGAGATCGCCTTCTTCTCGGCCATCAAGGCGGCCATCGCCAAGTTCACTACGGTCGACAAAAAGCGCAGTGATGCCGAGAAGAACAGCACGCTCAAGCAGATTCTGGACAACGCCATCATCGCGGATGGCGTGGCTGATGTGTTCGCGTTGGCCGGCCTGGATAAACCCAACATTGGCCTGATGTCCGACGAGTTTCTTGAAGATGTGCGGCAAATGAACAGCCGCAACCTGGCAGTAGAGCTGCTGGAGAAGCTGCTGCGCGACGAGATCAAGGCGCGCGCGCGCAACAACGTCGTGCAGGAGAAGAAATACGGCGACCGCCTGCTGGAGACGCTGCGCAAGTATCACAACCGTGCCATCGAGACGGCACAGGTCATCGAAGAGCTGATCCAGATGGCCAAGGAATTCCAGGCCGCGCTGGAGCGGG
>CAZFFB010000097.1:0-7189 GCA_964517735.1 uncultured Pseudomonas sp. | reverse complement strand
GATCATCAGCATCAGCCAGGGGTAGTGCGCCAGCGCCATGTGCTCAAGCAGCGCACCAAGCCCCACCACCGCGACGATGAAACCGATCGAGCCCCACAGGCGGATCTGGCTGTAGCGCGCGGCCTGACTGCCCAGATGATTCAGGGTGATCACCTCGAACTGCGGCAGCACCGCATGCCAGAAGAACGCATGCAGGGCCATCACCAGCGCCAGCCAGAGGTAGTCCTGGCGAAAGAAGATCGCCGCAAAACTCAGCAGGGTCAGCAACGCCCCAAGGCGCACGATGGCCAGACGCCGGCCACTGCGATCACCCAGCCAGCCCCACAGATTGGGCGCGATGCAGCGCATCAGCATGGGGATTGCCAGCAGCTCACCGATGCGTGCTGCAGAAAACCCCAGATGATCCAGGTATAGCGCCATGAAAGGCGCCATCGCCCCGAGCAGCGCGAAGTAGCTGAAGTAGAAACCGGACAGCCGCCAGTATGGCAGGACATCACTCATCGACATTCACCACAGGCGCGCGGATGGATGCTGCGCCTGGCTTGCTCGCCGGCGCAGCACAGGCTCACAGCTGACCGAGCACCGGTGTGCTGACCTTGACCTCGGCATTCTGCGCGCGCTGGCGCAGCAGGTGGTCCATCAGCACGATGGCCATCATCGCCTCGGCGATCGGCGTGGCGCGGATGCCCACGCAGGGATCGTGGCGCCCCTTGGTGATCACCTCCACCGGGTTGCCGTCGACGTCGATCGAGCGGCCCGGAGTGGTGATGCTCGAGGTCGGCTTGAGTGCCAGGTGGGCGACGATCGGCTGGCCGCTGGAGATGCCACCGAGAATGCCACCGGCGTGGTTGGAGAGGAAGCCCTCGGGGGTCAACTCATCACGGTGCTCGGTGCCACGCTGGGCGACGCAGGCAAAGCCCGCACCAATCTCCACGCCCTTGACCGCGTTGATGCTCATCAGCGCGTGGGCCAGCTCGGCGTCCAGGCGGTCGAAGATCGGCTCGCCGAGACCCGGCGGCACGCCCTCGGCGACCACGGTGATCTTCGCGCCGACCGAATCCTGGTCGCGGCGCAGCTGATCCATGTAGGCCTCAAGCTCGGGCACCTTGTCCGGATCGGGGCTGAAGAAGGCGTTGTCGTCCACCGAGTCCCAGGTCTTGAAGGGGATCTCGATCGGGCCGAGCTGGCTCATGTAGCCGCGCACCGTGATGCCGAGGGTGGCCAGGTACTTCTTGGCGATGGCCCCGGCGGCGACGCGCATCGCGGTCTCGCGCGCCGAGCTGCGGCCGCCGCCACGGTAGTCGCGCAGGCCGTACTTGTGGTGGTAGGTATAGTCGGCGTGGGCCGGGCGGAACAGGTCCTTGATCGCCGAGTAGTCCTTGGACTTCTGGTCGGTGTTGCGGATCAGCAGGCCGATCGGGCAGCCGGTAGTCTTGCCCTCGAACACCCCGGCGAGGATCTCCACCTCGTCGGCTTCCTGGCGCTGGGTGGTGTGCCGGCTGGTGCCCGGCTTGCGCCGATCGAGGTCGCGCTGCAGATCGTCCAGCGACAGTTCCAGGCCCGGCGGGCAGCCGTCGACGATGGCGACCAGCGCCGGACCATGGCTTTCACCGGCGGTGGTGACGGTGAACAGCTTGCCGTAAGTATTGCCAGACATGCAGGTGCTCCGCGGCGGGGAATTCAGGGCCGCAGAGTATACCCAAGCGCCGCACCGCTGGGGAAACGCTGGCCCGGAGGAAGGCTCACCAGGGCAGCCGAGGCCGGCGGGATCCGTTGCCTCAGCCGGCCAGGCGGGCCTGGAACAGCGCCTGGTGCTGGCGGCACTGCGCGGCGCTGAGCACGAACACGCCGTGGCCGCCGCGCGCGAACTCGACCCAGGTGAAGTCCACTTCCGGGTAGGCCGCCTCGACGTGCACCTGGCTGTTGCCCACCTCGATCACCAGCAGGCCATCGTCGCTCAGATGATCGGCGGTCTCGGCGAGCATGCGCCGCACCAGGTCAAGGCCGTCCTCGCCGCAGGCCAGGCCCAATTCCGGCTCGTGGTGGAACTCGGCCGGCATGTCGGCGAAGTCCTCGGCATCGACGTAGGGCGGGTTGGAGACGATCAGGTCGAAGCGCTGCCCCGGCAGGCCGTCGAAGCCGTCGCCCTGCACGGTATAGACGCGCGCCTCCAGCTGATGCCGCTCGATGTTCAGATTGGCCACCTCCAGCGCCTCGAAGGACAGGTCGGCGAGCACCACTTCGGCCTGCGGGAAGGCGTGGGCGCAGGCGATGCCGATGCAGCCCGAGCCGGTGCACAGGTCGAGAATCCGCGCAGGCGTGCCGGCCAGCCAGGGCGCGAAGCGGCCCTCGATCAGCTCGCCGATCGGCGAGCGCGGCACCAGCACCCGCTCGTCGACCACGTAGGGCAGCCCGCAGAACCAGGCCTCGCCGAGCAGGTAGGCGGCCGGGATGCGCTCGTCGATGCGCCGCTTGAGCAGCGCGCGCACCGCCGCCAGCTCGTCGGCCTCCAGGCGGCAGTCGAGGTAGTCGTCGGCCATTTCCCAGGGCAGGTGCAGGCCGCCGAGCACCAGCGCGCGCGCCTCGTCCCAGGCGTTGTCGGTGCCATGCCCGAAGAACAGTTCGGCTGCGTGGAAGCGGCTGACGCCCCAGCGGATCAGGTCACGGATGCTGCAAAGGCGGGTGGATTCGGTCATGGCATGGGGCTCCGGTGGCGGGGGGCGCATTCTAGCCGAGCGCCCTGCCCCGGGCATCCCCGCACGCCGACATCATGGCGGCCCGGCAGGCTGTCGGGGGACGCGGCATCCGTTAGAATCGCCGGCCTGTCGCGGAGGATCAGCCATGCAAGACGATGAGGTTTCCCTGTTCCACAGCGAGATGCGCGGGGTCAAGCGCATCCGCGTCGAGGCCCGTGCCGAGACCGGCAAGCCGCGTGCCGACCGCCAGAGCCTGGCCAGCCGCCAGCAGAATGCCCTGCTGACCACTCAGACCACCACGGTGGATGGCCTCTCGGATCTGTTTGTCATCGATGTCGGTGCCGAGGATGCGCTGTACTGGGCCCGCGATGGGGTGCAGGAGAGCCAGATGCGCAAGCTCAAGGCCGGGCAGATCGCCTTCGAGGGCAGCCTGGACCTGCATGGCATGAGCGTCGAGAAGGCCCGCGAGACCCTGTGGGCGTTTCTTGCCGAGGCGCTGCCGCTGGAGGTGCGCTGCGTGCGGGTCACCCATGGCAAGGCGGCGCGCCTGGATGGGCGCCGCCCGCTGATCAAGAGCCACGTCAACACCTGGCTGCGCCAGCATCCGCAGGTGCTCGGCTTCTGCTCCTGCCTGCCGCGCCATGGCGGTACCGGCTCGCTCTATGTACTGCTCAAGCGCACCATGCTGGAGGGGCGTGACGAGTAAGGCCGCCTCCTCCAGACGCCAGCCAGTGCTGCTGCGTGGCTCAGCCGCGCAGCGTGGCGACCACCGCGGCCAGGGCAGCCGCCGGATCAGCAGCGCGGCTGATCGGCCGGCCGATCACCAGATAGGCGGCACCGGCCTGCAGGGCCTCGGCCGGGGTGAGGATGCGGCGCTGGTCATCAGCCGCACTGCCGGCGGGGCGGATACCGGGTGTGACCAGCTGCAGGGCCGGTTGCGCCCGCTTGAGGGCGGGGGCCTCCTGGGCCGAGCAGACCAGTCCGTCCAGTCCGGCCTGTGCCGCCAGGGCTGCCAGGCGCAGCACCTGCTGCTCAGGCTCGACGTCCAGACCGATACCGGCCAGATCGTCGCGCTCCATGCTGGTCAGCACGGTGACACCGATCAACAGGGGCTTGGGCCCGTTCAGCGTCTCGAGGGTCTCGCGGCAGGCGGCCATCATGCGCACACCTCCCGCACAGTGCACATTGACCATCCAGACGCCAAGCTCGGCCGCTGCCTTGACCGCCATGGCGGTGGTGTTGGGAATGTCGTGGAATTTCAGATCAAGAAACACCTCGAAGCCCTGCGCCTGCAGCGCCTCGACCACCGCCGGACCGCAACGGGTAAACAGCTCCTTGCCGACCTTGACCCGGCACAGCGCAGGATCAAGCTGTGCGGCCAGCGCCAGCGCAGCCTCGCGGCTGGGAAAGTCGAGGGCAACGATGATCGGGGTCTGACAGCGCATGAGGGGGATTCTCCGGGTAAGAACGGCGCGTATTGTAGCGTAGGCACCGCCGTATGCGCGCCGGGCAGACAGCCTGCAATGCAGGCGCTATGGTGCCCCTTCACTTCCCATAGAGGATTATGATGATGCCCTGGTTTGCCTGGCTGTTTCTTGCTCTGGCCTTTGGCATGGTGGCCGGCAGCCTGCTGCTGCTGCGCGATAGCGCCAACAAGATGCCCGTTGATGAAGAGGCTCTGCAGCGCATGAAGGCGCGCAATGCCGCGCTGGATCAACAGGACGATGACGACACGAAACGCAGCAACTAGGGACGAAAGCGCAGCTCAAGCTCGGCGCCTTCGATGCTGTCCCAGTAATCATCGCGCTCGGGGTCGGGCTCGGTGGTCAGCAGGCGCCCACCCAGCTCGAAACGGCGCGGCGCGGCCGATGACTCCTTGAACAGCGGCGGCAGGAGCGTCGGTACAGACTCTGGCAGGTCATCGCCCTGTTCAGCAAAGCGAGCCAGCAGTGCCGGCGGCAGGCTGAGATCCAGGACTGCACGCCCTTCACCCGCCCCGGATGCAGCACGTGCCGGCGCCATGGCGCCGGGGGCGCGGCGCGCGGCAGGCGATTGCACCGCCGGGCGTGAGGAGGCCTGCGCAGCGGGCGTTGCCGCGCCCGGCACTGGCAAGGTGGCCGGCGCTCTGACCGAGGGCGGAGGAGCTTCGGCTTCGGCTTCGGGGGAGTCTGCCGGGGCCAGCACGGTCTGTCTGGCAGGCCCCTGCGGTGCCAATGGCGCCTCGCAGCCACTCAGCAAGAGCCAGGGCATCAGCAGCAGGCCTATCTGCCATGGCCCTGTACGCGACCTGCGCATGCCTCAGGGCCGCTCCGGCCCCAGGTGGCCCTGCTCGTCGGAGAGCACAATCTCCACCCGCCGATTCTGCGCACGCCCCCGCGCCGATGCGTTGGCCGCCAATGGATACGCCTCACCATACCCGCGCACCTCGATGCGCTGTGCCGAGAGCCCCAGCTCTTCAAGCTGCGTCGCTACCGCCTGCGCGCGTGCCAGTGACAGCTGCAGGTTACGCGCGGCCGGTCCTCGGTTGTCGGTATAGCCCTCAATGCGCAGGGTGCGTTGCGGATGACGCAGCAGGAAGCGGTACAGCCGTGCCAAGGTGCGCGTCGCCTGGGGCTGCAGCTCGGCGCTGCCAAAACCGAACAGCACATCGCCAAGGGTCACTACCAAGCCGCGCTCACCATCGCCACCGCCCAGCACAGCCAGCTGCTCCTCCAGCCAGCGACTGTCGGCCTCGATACCCTGCCGCTGCCCGGCATGCAGCGCCTGCTGCAGACGCTGCACCAGGCGCTGCAGGCGGGCGAGCGCCTCCTGATCGGCTGCTTGCAGGCCATGCTCGACGGCAATCGCCGCATAACGCTCACTCAGGCGTGCATAGTGCTGGGCATCGGCATCACCGCCGACAAATTCAGCCAGGCGCTCGGCGCGGGCCAAGGTTTCCCGGGCGCGGGTCACATCCAGTGGCGCATGCGCGAGCGCCCGCTCATCCTGGGCCAGCTGGGTGACGGTACTGCGCGCGTTGGCCAGCATGGTCTGCGTAGCAGGATCCGCGGCACAGCCAGCCAGCAGCAGGGCCAGCAACGCCATGGGCAGAAGGCGGTTATTCATGGCTGCTCCTTGAGCTGTTGGCGCAGATGCTCGATCTGGATCCGCAGCTCATCAAGCTGCTGACGGCCACGCCGGGTCAGGGCACGCGCCTCGGCCAGTCGCGCATCCAGCTCAGCCTGCTCGGCCAGCAGACGCGCGCGGTGGTAAGCCTGTTTGGCAAAGGCGCTGCGCGCCGCCAGAAGACGCGCCTCGGCCTCCTCCAGCAGGGAGGCTTCCCCTTCCAGCTGGCGTGCCTGGGCAATCACCTGCTCGCTCAGTCGCAACTGCTCCCGCGGCGGCGGATCGCTGGCGCAGCCTGTCGCCAGCAACACGCTGGACAGTGACAACAGGACGGTCGGTCGGATCATGGGTGCTCTCTCCGGTCTGATCAGGCAGATTCTGCTCAGGGCGTCGCAGCGCTGGCCTGCTGGCGAATCCAGCGCTGGCGATTATCTGCCAGCAGCTGCCCCATACGCGCACTGCGGCTCAGCACGCTCAGCTGCGTGGCCAGCTGACCGCGCAGCCAGGCATCGTTGCAGGCGGAGTTATGGGAAATGGCCAGATGCAGCGGCGCGCTGCCCAGCACCGGCTGCAGCGCAAGTACCGCAGAGGATGCACCCTGCTGCTCCAGCAGCATCTGCCCGGCTTGCCGCTCGATCAACAGATAATCCAGGCGCCCCTGCAGCAAACGCTGCACAGCGCTTCCCTTGAGCGCGGCCGCCGGGGCCATCGATGCACCGAGCAGTTCGCGCACAGCGGCAGGGTAGCTGGCCGGATCGAGCGCCTGCCCACGGTGGCGGGCCAGATCTTCGCGGCGCGTAAACAGCGGCGCGCGCTCGGGCAGCGCCCAGACCGCAACGGCCCGCTCGCCATATGCCGGATACAGGTAATCGAACTGGCTCAGCCCCTCAAGGCTCACCAGGCTGGTCGCCAGAAGGTCAGCGCGACCGCTGCGTACCTCCTCGATCGCCGCAGCGGGCTGGCCGGCATAACGGACATCGATACGCACCCCCAGCGCCTGCCCCAGTGCCTTGAGCAGATCGGCACTGGCACCGATCAGCTGCGTCGGCTTCTGCGGATCGCGCCACAGATAAGGCGGCTGATCCGGATGACCGGTAGCCACCAGGCGCTCGCACTTGCCGGCGGCCTGTACCACTGGCGCCAGCAGCATCAGCCCGAAACCGGCCAGGATTGCACGGATGGACATGGTTGACCTCGTGGATGGAAAAAAGCCGTTGCAGCGCTCAGTGTAACCGCAGAGCCGGCTGTTCGCCGGCAAGCGCCGACACAAAAAACCCGCTCGAGGGAGCGGGTTTTTCACAGGCAGGCGGTGATTCAGAGCGCCTGTTCCAGCGCTGGCACCACCTCGAACAGATCAGCCACCAGGCCGTAGTCGGCCACCTGGAAGA
>CAZFFB010000096.1:1176-7226 GCA_964517735.1 uncultured Pseudomonas sp. | reverse complement strand
CTGCTCGATGAGGCGATAGGACAGCCCACCCAGCAGCAGCGACAACGCAATCCCGCCCAGCACCCATAATCCCTGGCCGGCACGCTCGAAGAAATGCAGCAGCACCATCACCGGCCAGTGCCAGAGATAGATCGAGTAGGACTTGTCGCCCAGCCACTGCCAGAGCCGGCCACCGACCAGCACACCAGGCTGCGCCGCTGCGATCACCAGCGCCGCACCCAGTACCGGCAGCAGCGCCGGCCAGCCGGGCCACTGAGCCAGCTCATCGACCAGTGCGAAGGAGACGGCAATCAGCACAAAGCCTGCGTAGTGCAGAAGTCGAGCCACGCCCGTACGCCATGCCATCCGGGGGGCATACAGAAACACCAGCGCGCCGACCAGCATCTCCCAGGCCCGCGACTGCAGGGTGAAGAATGCCTCGGTCGGCATGCGCTGCACCATCCACACCGAAACCAGCAGCAGTGCAAGTGTCAGCAGGGGCAACAGCCGCTTCAGGCGCTCAACACCCAGCAGGCGGCGCAGCAGCAGGTAGGCCAGCGGGAACACCAGATAGAACTGCCACTCGACCGACAATGACCAGGTATGCAGCAGCCATTTACCGTGAGAGGCACTATCGAAATACCCCGCTTCATCGGCATAGCGCAGGTTGGAGGAAAACAGCAGGCTGTCCCGTACATGCTTGCCGAGTCGGTTGTATTCGGAGTCGACCAGCAGGAACCAGCCCAGTGCCAGCACTGACAGGCAGACCACCAGCAGTGCCGGCCAGATGCGCGCAGCACGCGCGGCATAAAAGCGCGCCAGCGAGAAATTACCCTGTGCCAGGCCACGCTCGACGATGCCGGCCATCAGGAAGCCTGAGATCACAAAGAAGACATCGACCCCGGCAAAGCCACCGCCAAGCCCTGGTACGCCGAAGTGATAGAGCACCACCGCAGCGACTGCCCAGGCGCGTAGTCCATTGATATCGGCACGGAACATATTGCTTGCTGCCATTTGTGCTTCCTTGGTGCGGGTGTTTGCTCAGAGTGTGGCCGGCTGCTCATCCAGCCCCATGGCGTGCAGACGGGCATAGAAACCGCCCCGGGCCAGCAGCTCGGCGTGGCTGCCGCGCTCGACGATCTCACCCTGATCCATCACCAGGATCAGATCGGCCTTCTCGATGGTGGACAGGCGGTGGGCAATCACCAGGGTGGTGCGCCCCTGCATGACCCGGTCCAGCGCCGCCTGGATGTGCCGCTCGGACTCGGTGTCCAGCGCCGAGGTGGCTTCGTCGAGGATCAGCAGCGGCGCATCCTTGAGCAATGCGCGGGCAATCGCCAGGCGCTGGCGCTGGCCGCCGGAGAGCAGCACGCCGTTCTCGCCCACCTCGGTATCCAGCCCCCGGGGCAGCTTGTCGATGAACTCGCGGGCATAGGCATCGGTCACCGCCTGCTCGATCGCCTCGCGCGGGGCGCCGGCCAGATCGCCATAGGCGATGTTGCTGGCCACGCTGTCGTTGAACAGGGTGACCTGCTGGGTGACCAGCGCGATGTGCCGGCGCAGGTTGCTCAGGCGATAATCGGCCACCTCCACCCCATCAAGGAGGATCTGCCCATCCGCGTGCTGGTAGAACCTTGGAATCAGACTGGCCAGCGTCGACTTGCCACTGCCGGAACGCCCGACCAGCGCCACCATCTGCCCGGGCTCGACGCTGAAGCTGATGTCCTGCAGTACACGGCGCTCGCTGCCGGGGTAGGCAAAGCTGAGGTTCTTCACCTCCAGTCGTCCATCGATGCGCTCGCGCTCGACCGTACCGGCGTCAGTTTCCGGGGCTTCATCGAGCTGCTCGAAGATGCTGTCGGCCGCCGCCAGGCCCTTCTGGATATTGGCACTGACCTCGGAGAGCTGGCGGATCGGCTTGGGCAGCAGGCCGGCGGCGGTGATGTAGGCCACCAGGTCACCGGCGGTGGCATCACCGCGCAGCAGCAGGACCAGGAACATCAGCACCGCCATCGCGCTGTAGATCAGCAGCTGCAGGGTCGGGGTATAGACCGCACCGGTCTTGACCATGCGCAGCTGTTTGCGGGTGTTGTCCTCGCTGGCAGCCAGAAAGCGCTGCTGTTCGTAGGCCTCGCCGCCAAAGCTGCGCACGACCCGATACCCCTGGATGGTTTCCGAGGCGACATGGGTGACATCACCCATCGCCACCTGGATCTTCTTGCTCTGCTTGCGAAACTTCTTGCTGGCACTGCTCACCACCAGAGCAATGACCGGCAGGATAGCAATCATCACCAGGGTCAACTGCCAGTTCATCCACAGCAGGTAGGCGAACAGGAACACCACCGTCAGCCCTTCGCGGATCACCACCTTGATGGCATCGGTGGCCGCGCCGGTGACCATGGTGACGTTGAAGGTAATCCGCGAGATCAGGTGCCCGGAGTTGTGTGCATCGTAATAGCGGTTGGGCAGGCTCAGCAGGCTGTTGAACAGCGCCACGCGCAGGTCATGTACCAGCCCGAGCGAGACGCGGGCCAGGTAGTAGTTGCCCAGGAACGAGCCAAACCCCTGCCAGGCGGCGATCAGCACGATCAGCAGCGGTACCGCGTGCAGCAGCGGCAACTCGGCCAGCCAGGGCACCTGCGGAAACAGGGCGGCATCCGGATTGGCCAGCCCATCGACAAAGTACTTGAGAATGCCGGCCAGCATCGGCTGGGTCGACGCGAAGATCACATAGCCAAGGATGCTGACCAGAAAATAGCCGATATAGGGCTTCACATAGGCCAGCAGGCGCAGGTAGATCTTGAGGCTGGAGGCATTCGCCTGCCTGACGGGCTCGCTCATCACGGCTCTCGGGGTCACCAAGGGAGGGCGCTATAGTATCACTGCCGCCTGCTGCCCGGCGGTGCGCACCGCAGACGGATGACAGCGCCATGACCATCCGGGCATCATGCCTGTCTGATTCATCGAGAGCTGCCCGTGCCCAACTACACTCCCCTGCCTCGCGCCGAACTGAACCGGCTGATCCAGGGGGCCACCATCCTCGAGGAGGACGGCTTCGGCCCCAAGGTATACCGATTGCCCAGTGGCGATATCCTCAAGCTGTTTCGTCGCAAACGCCTGCTCTCTTCGGCCTTGTGGCGGCCCCATGCCATACGTTTCTGGCGGAACGCAGAGGGGTTGAAGCGCCTGGGCATCCCCACGCTGCAACCCGATACCCTCTACCAGCTGGATGACCCGGCCTGGACGGCGGTGCGCTACCAGCCGCTGCCCGGTGAAACCCTGAGTCAGCGCCTGCGCCGCGACCCGGGGGCCTGGAATGTCCTGCTGCCGGATCTGGCAGCCTTCATCCGCCATCTGCATGCCAGCGGGGTGTATTTTCGCTCGCTGCATCCCGGCAACATCGTTCTGACCCTGCAAGGCGAGTTTGGTCTGATCGATATTGCCGACATGCAGATCCGTCGTCGCGCCCTCGGCGCGCTGCTGCGCCGACGCAATCGCGAGCACTTTGAAAAGTACCTGCGCAAGGAGGGGCTGCCTTTCGACAGCGCGGCACTCTGGGCACTCTGCGAGCAGGCGTGAGGCCTGCCCGCCTTGGCGGCACTCAGCGTGGCATGTCGGCCGGTCGCTGCATCAGCAGCGCCATCGGCAGCAGGATCAGCAGCCAGATTTCATCGGGATTGCCCACCAGACGGCTGCCATCGAAGTTGAGCATCACCGCTGCCAGCAGCAGATAAAGCCCCCAGGCATCACGCCGCTGCCAGGCGGTATGCAGCGCCAGAAGCAACAGCGTCAGGAACAGCAGCAGGGCCGGCAGACCGCTGTAGAGCCCCAGGGAGAGATAGAGGTTGTGGGGGTGCTGGATGAAGGCTCCGTCCCTGTAGGTCGAGGCAATCACATGATCAATACCACAGCCCGTCATCACGCCACAGCTGCGCCACTCATCCAGCAGCTTGCCCCAGATTTCAAGGCGCCCGGAGTCGGCACGCTGCCACAGGCTGGCCATTTCCGGCAGTTGCATGACCCCCCAGGCACACACGCCCGCCAGCACCGTCAGCCCGGCCAGCGCTGGCAGCAGCAGCTGGCGATGCCGCAGCAGCACGGCACCGAGCAGAAGGCCCCACAAGATCGCCAGACCCACCAGCCCGGAGCGACTCTGCAACACATAGCTGATGCAAAACAGCACCAGCAGATTGCCGGCCAGCATTTCTCCCAGATGCCGCTCACGCCACCACAGCGGCATGACCAACGCCAGGCAGCACACCAGCCACATGCTGGTAAAGATCGGCCCGGTCATGCGCCCGGGCAGCCATAACACCCGCTCGCCCACGCCATAGCGACCACTCGCCCAGTACCACAGCGCCGACAGCAGCACATACAAACCCAGCGCCCAGAACAGCGTACGAACCACCGTGCGCTGGCGCAGCCGCTGCGGATCGACCAGCTGACTGACCGCCAGCAGGAAGAGTGCGACATACAACACATGCTTGGCGGACTGGCCATCCTCCACACGGATCGCCAGCCCCAGCAGCCAGCCCAGCAGCAGCGCCCAGCCCAGCAGCGCCACGCCGGGCACGATCCGCTGACGGGCCGAGAACAGCATCACCAGCAGGGCCGGCAGAGCAATCAAGGCATAGAAGGTGTTGTTGACCATCTTGCTGGTCGGCAGCAGCAGGTAGCTGGCGATGAAGACCAGCACAGCCAGCCCGAAATAGCGCTCCCCGGGCAGCGCCTGACGCACTCGAACCAGCAGGCTCACAACAGCCATCCGCACAGCACCCCCACTGCCATGGCCAGCAGCAGACGCAGACGCTCCTGCCGGCGCCGCCTGGCCTTCTTGCGCTGCTCCTCGGGTACGGCGACATGATCCTCGAAGCCTGTATGCAGCACCGCATCGTTTTCAAGGATCAGCGCATGACGCTGCGCTTGGGCATAGCATCGCGACAGCTCCTTCTCGCTGGCATGCCCGGCATAGGGTGCATGCTGCTGATAGTCGACCAGCCGGCGCAGCCCGGGGTTGAAGGAAAAGCCCTGCCAGTCGGCCTTCTGCGAGCAGACCTCATACGCTGCCACCCCCTGCACGATGCGGCGCGGGCCACGAAACACATAAGGACTGTGGATCGCCAGATCATGGGCCAGACTGCGCAACCAGACCTGCAAGGCTTGCGGGTCATCCTCCAGCAGAATACGGGAATCCTCGATGAAGCCCGGGCGATAGAAGGCCCAGTCATCCTCACAGTGGAAGATCCACGGCGTCTTGACGTGAGCGTAGGCCAGATCGATGGAGCGCAGCTGGCCCAGGCGCGGCTGGTTGATGAAAAACGTGGTGTGCTCGCGCCAGTGCTCGGGGATACAGGCCTGCACGGCGGGATCCCCGGAATCTTCGGTAATCAGCACCGCACGGATCGGGGCCGTATTGAACGTATCGAAGCTGGCCAGCGTCTGCTTGAGCAGATCAAAGCGACCGCAGCTGGTCACTACCAGCGTGACATCGCTGTCCTTGGAAAAGATCACGGATCAAACCTCTTGAAAGCCCTGGGCGGTCACGCTCCAGGCCGACTGTGCGGGCAAGCCGGAATCACCGCGCAGCGTCGCTTCATCATGGGCAGGCCAGGCATCGCACTTCCAGCCGATGAAGTGGAAATAGGGAAAGGTGCGTTCAGCATCACGATCGTTGTACAGCCGGCCCGAGCGCCAGATCCAGCGCTCGGGAAAGCGCAGGCTGCCATCATGCCAGGCGACTCGTCCGTTAGGCGTGCTGAAGGCTTCGACAAACTCGCTGCGCCGGCGCCAGGGGTTGCAGGCATCCACCAGGCGCCGCAGCGGTGCCGGCCAGCCCTTGTGACGGATAAACAGGCGGCTGAAAGCCCCCTCATCGAACGCACTGTGGGCATTGTCGGCCAGCAGGGTGCGCCAGTTCGGCACCGACATGAACGCCTGACGCATCCGCACACTGGTGCGCAGCAGGCACAGGTGCCCGGAAATCCGCCGGGCATGGGTCGAGAGCAGATCCACGCGCGCCAGCCGCTCGGCACTGAAATAAGCCCGCAGATCACCGTAGATCAGGTCGATAT
>CAZFFB010000096.1:0-1166 GCA_964517735.1 uncultured Pseudomonas sp. | reverse complement strand
CCCAGTGCCGGCTTGAGATCACACAGCTTGTAGGGGCTCTGCGGCCGGAAGTCGATGCCAAGACGCGACGAGACCTGCTGGCAGTAGTCGGCAAAGCTGCAGGCCTCAAAGCGCACATTTTGCGGTGCGCCAGGCGGTACGCCGCAGTCAGTGAAAAACAGCCAGTCGATATCGGGATTGGCCGCGCAACTGCGCAAAAAGAACGGCATCCAGAATGGCCAGCGCCCGAAATAGGGAATCAGAAAGAGGATTTTCGGATCGCGCATCTCAAATCCCCAGCCGGTTGCGCAGGCGGCACAGCCAGCCTGGTATCGGTGCCGGGCGCAGCGGTGCGCGCAGCGCCTCGACGATGTCCTCGCCCAGTCTGGCAAAGCTGTAACGCTCGGTAGCCAGCGCCTGGCCATTGGCAGCGATGCGTGCCGCCAGGGCCGGATCGGCACGCAACCGGGCCAGTTTTTCCAGCAGCTCATCCACGCTGCGATACCGCAGCAGGTTTTCCAGGTCGACAAAGCCCAGCGCGCGGTTTTCTGCCTCGCCCTGGTCATACGCCAGCAGCACACAGCCGCAGGCCATCGCCTCGAAGTTCTTGATCATGTACTCGCCCATGCCGACATCGGCACTGACGAAGAAGCGGATGCGATTGAGGGTCTTCAGGTATTCGTCCCCTGAACGGGTACGGGTGATCAGCAGGTTTTCCTGACGGCCCAGCTCATCGAGCAGCGCCTTGCGGGCACTGTAGGCACCGCTCTTGGTGCTGCCGATGAAGGCCAGTTCGATGTCCCGCTCAAGCTGCAGATTCTGCAGCAGTGCCTGGTCATAGCCCTTGGGCACGAACACCGCGTCCACCCCTTCAGCCTTGAGGCGCTGGACCACCTGATAGCCCGAACTGATCACCCGCGCCCAGGGCAGGCGCCGGTAATGGGCACTGAACTTGCCGGTGTACTTGCAGGGAATGTAGTTCTGGTAGGCATCGTGCTCGAGAATCACCAGATTCGGCACGCTGCGGATGAAGCTCACCTGACGGATTTCCTGCTTGAAACGCAGGAAGAACAGGATGCGCTCGTAGCGCTCGACCTGCACATGCTGGTGGAAGTAACGCCGCAGATTGGCCTGCTGGCGGCCATCGAGCCAGCGGATGTCGCAGTCGCAGTGCTGCGCGCTTCCCT
>CAZFFB010000095.1:0-7252 GCA_964517735.1 uncultured Pseudomonas sp. | reverse complement strand
AACCAGGTCCTCGACCAAGAGACAGCGCAGCTGGTCGCCGAGGAAATGGGTCACAAGGTCAAGCTGATCAGCGAGAATGCTCTCGAGGAGCAACTGGCCGAGTCGCTGAAGTTCGATGGCATTGCCGAGTCCCGTGCGCCGGTGGTGACCGTGATGGGTCACGTCGACCATGGCAAGACCTCGCTGCTGGACTATATCCGTCGCACCAAGGTGGCTGTGGGCGAAGCGGGTGGCATTACCCAGCATATCGGTGCCTACCATGTGGAAACCGATCGCGGCATGGTCACCTTCCTTGATACACCCGGCCACGCTGCGTTTACTGCCATGCGTGCCCGTGGTGCCAAGGCAACCGATATCGTCATCCTGGTGGTAGCGGCTGATGATGGTGTGATGCCGCAGACTCAGGAAGCGGTGCAGCATGCCAAGGCTGCAGGCGTGCCGATCGTGGTGGCCGTCAACAAGATCGATAAGCCAGATGCCAACCCGGACAACATCAAGAATGGCCTGGCCGCACTGGATGTGATCCCTGAAGAGTGGGGTGGCGATGCGCCCTATGTGCATGTGTCTGCCAAGTTTGGTACCGGTATCGATGAGCTGCTCGAGGCGGTATTGCTGCAGGCCGAAGTGCTGGAGCTGACCGCAACGCCAAGCGCTCCGGGGCGTGGTGTGGTGGTCGAATCGCGTCTCGACAAAGGGCGTGGTCCGGTTGCAACCGTGCTGGTGCAAAACGGTACCCTGCGTCAGGGTGACGTGGTGCTGGCGGGCGTCAACTACGGCCGTGTGCGTGCCATGCTGGACGAGAATGGTCGTCCGATCCAGGAAGCCGGTCCGTCCATCCCGGTGGAGATCCTGGGGCTTGATGGCACGCCTGAGGCGGGTGATGAGCTGACCGTGGTGGCTGACGAGAAGAAGGCCCGTGAAGTGGCCCTGTTCCGTCAGGGCAAGTTCCGCGAGGTCAAGCTGGCTCGCCAGCACTCTGCCAAGCTGGAAAACATCTTCGAAACCATGGGCCAGGACGAGAAGAAGACCCTCAACATCGTCCTCAAGTCCGATGTGCGTGGTTCGCTGGAGGCTCTGCAGGGGGCACTCTCCGAACTGGGCAACGAGGAAGTCCAGGTACGTGTGGTGGCTGGCGGCGTCGGTGGCATCACCGAGAGCGATGCCAACCTGGCGCTGGCCTCCAGTGCGGTCATCTTCGGCTTCAACGTGCGTGCTGACGCCGGTGCCCGCAAGATCGTCGAGCAGGAAGGTCTGGATCTGCGTTACTACAACGTGATCTACGACATCATCGAGGACGTCAAGAAGGCGCTGACCGGCATGCTCGGCAGCGATGTTCGCGAGAATATCCTCGGTATCGCCGAGGTTCGCGATGTGTTCCGCTCGCCCAAGTTTGGTGCGATCGCCGGCTGCATGGTCACCGAGGGCATCGTGTACCGTAATCGTCCGATCCGTGTGCTGCGTGACGATGTGGTGATCTTCGAAGGTGAGCTTGAGTCACTGCGCCGCTTCAAGGACGACATGTCCGAAGTGCGTGCTGGCATGGAGTGCGGTATCGGCGTGAAGAGCTACAACGACGTACGCGTCGGCGACAAGATCGAGGTCTTCGAGAAAGTCGAAGTGGCACGTTCGCTGTAAGACGATACCCGTCTGAAGCTGGCCATCGTCAGGCGCGCAGGTGCGTCTGACGGTGGCTGGCTTTCGACATTCTGGGGGTTCAAGAAAAATGGCCAAAGAATACAGTCGTACCCAGCGCATCGGTGATCAGATGCAGCGCGAGCTGGCGCGCATGATCCAGCGCGAGATCAAGGATCCGCGTCTTGGCATGGTGACCCTGACCGGCATCGAGGTCAGCCGTGACCTGTCCCATGCCCGGGTGTTCTTCACCGTGATGGGCCAGGACGACGACCAGCAGAAGATCGCCCTCAATCAGGAGATCCTCAACGAGTCGGCCGGCTACCTGCGCATGCTGCTGGGCAAGTCGCTGAAGCTGCGTACTATCCCGCAGCTGCATTTCCATTATGACGAGAGCGTCAGTCGTGGTGCTCATCTCTCGGCGCTGATCGAGCGGGCGGTTGCCGAGGATCGTCGTCACCAGGGCGAGGAGTGAGCGTGGCCCAGGTCAAACGTGTGCGTCGTGCCGTCAATGGTGTGCTGATCCTCGACAAGCCGCACGGCATGAGCTCGAATGCGGCGCTGCAGAAGGTGCGCTGGCTGCTCAATGCCGAGAAGGCCGGACACACCGGCAGCCTCGATCCGCTGGCCACCGGCGTGCTGCCGCTGTGTTTTGGCGAGGCGACCAAGTTTTCCCAGTATCTGCTGGATGCCGAGAAGAGCTACGACACCGTGGTGCATCTGGGTGTCACCACCCGCACCGGTGATGCCGAGGGCGAGATACTGGCCCGATCGGACCTGGTCTGCAGTCGCGAACAGCTCGAGGCACTGTTGCCGCGTTTTCGTGGCCCGATCCTGCAGGTGCCGCCGATGCACTCTGCCCTCAAGAAGGACGGTCAGCCGCTGTACAAGCTGGCGAGGGCTGGAGAAGTAGTGGAGCGCGAGGCGCGTTCTGTTACTATTGAGCGCCTTGAGCTGACCCACTTCGAATGGCCGTTTGCCACGTTGTCGGTGCGCTGCAGCAAAGGCACCTACATCCGCACGCTGGCCGAGGATCTGGGTCAGGCGCTGGGATGTGGTGCGCACGTTGCGAAGCTGCGCCGAACTCAGGCCGGCCCCTTTTTGCTGGCACAGGCGGTCAGCCTCGATACCCTGCTGGCCGCTCATGAGGCGGGTGGCGCCGAGGCACTGGATGCCCTGTTGCTGCCTGTGGACAGCGGTCTCGAGCACTGGCCCCAGGTACAGCTTTCTGAACACAGTGCCTATTATTGGCTGCATGGTCAGCCGGTATGGGCGCCTGAGGCGCCGAAATTCGGCATGCTCAGGGTACGGGATGCACAAGGCCGCTTTATCGGTATCGGTGAGGTTGGCGATGACGGGCGCCTGGCGCCACGTCGACTGATTCGGTCGTAAGACCGGACGAGGGTGGCTGTCAGCAGGCACGGTCACACCTTATTTCATGAAAACGGGGGATTTCCCCGGCCTGTTAATCGATAAGGAAAGTTCACCATGGCACTGAGCGTTCAAGAAAAAGCACAGATCGTTAACGATTTCCAGCAGGCTGCTGGCGATACCGGTTCTCCGGAAGTGCAGGTTGCCCTGCTGACCGCCAACATCAACAAGCTGCAGGATCACTTCAAGGCCAATGCCAAGGATCACCACAGTCGTCGTGGCCTGATCCGCATGGTCAACCAGCGCCGCAAGCTGCTGGACTACCTGAAGGGCAAGGACACTACCCGTTACAGTGCCCTGATCGCACGTCTGGGCCTGCGTCGCTGATACGCCGCACCCTGTGAGTCCGAAGCTGGGAGTTCGCAATCGATGACCGGGAAACCTCCCCATCGGTTGCGTGCTCCCAGCTTTTGGTTTTACAGGTAGCGTACGAAAGGGGTCTGCAGGAGACCGGCATTTCGTACGTTACCTGCCCCAGTGCAGGTCGGCCATTATCCCCAAGGCAACACAGAGAAGGAAAATACCGTGAATCCGGTTATCAAGCAGTTCCAGTTCGGTCAGTCGACCGTCACCCTCGAAACGGGCCGTATCGCACGTCAAGCCAGTGGTGCCGTGCTGGTCACCATGGATGATGTCACCGTACTGGTTACCGTGGTCGGTGCCAAGCAGGCTGATCCGGGCAAGGGCTTCTTCCCGCTGTCCGTGCACTACCAGGAAAAGACCTACGCCGCCGGGCGCATTCCGGGTGGCTTCTTCAAGCGTGAAGGCCGCCCGAGCGAGAAGGAAACCCTGACCTCGCGCCTGATCGATCGTCCGATCCGTCCGCTGTTCCCCGAAGGCTTCATGAATGAAGTCCAGGTGGTCTGCACCGTGGTGTCGACCAACAAGAAGTCTGATCCGGATATCGCTGCGATGATCGGCACCTCGGCGGCACTGGCCGTTTCCGGCATCCCGTTCGATGGCCCGATCGGCGCCGCCCGTGTCGGTTATCACGACGAACTCGGTTACATCCTCAACCCCAATTACGAGCAGCTCAAGAGCTCGCGTCTGGACATGGTGGTGGCCGGCACTGAAGATGCAGTGCTGATGGTCGAATCCGAAGCCCAGGAGCTCAGCGAAGACCAGATGCTCGGTGCCGTGCTGTTCGCCCACGAAGAAATGCAGTGCGTGGTGCGTGCGGTGCGCGAGCTGGCCGCTGAAGCGGGCAAGCCGCGCTGGGACTGGCAGGCTCCGGCGGCCAATACCGCACTGCTCGAGGCCATCAAGGCCGAGTTTGGCGCAGCGATTTCCAGCGCCTACACCATCACCATCAAGCAGGAGCGTTATGCGGCCCTGGGCGCCCTGCGTGATCAGGTCGTGGCCCGTTTCGCCGGCGAAGGTGAAGGCCAGTTCCCGGCCGGTGAGGTCAAGGAGGCGTTCGGCCTGCTCGAGTACCGCACCGTGCGGGAAAACATCGTCAACGGCAAGCCGCGCATCGACGGTCGTGACACCCGCACCGTACGTCCGCTGGCCATCGAAGTCGGCGTGCTGGGCAAGACCCATGGTTCGGCGCTGTTCACCCGTGGCGAGACCCAGGCTCTGGTCGTTGCCACCCTCGGCACCGCCCGTGACGCCCAGCTGCTGGACACCCTGGAAGGCGAGAAGAAAGACGCCTTCATGCTGCACTACAACTTCCCGCCGTTCTCGGTGGGCGAGTGTGGTCGTATGGGCGGCGCGGGTCGCCGCGAGATCGGCCATGGCCGTCTGGCTCGTCGTGGTGTTGCCGCCATGCTGCCGACCCAGGACGAGTTCCCCTACACCATCCGTGTGGTGTCGGAAATCACCGAATCCAACGGCTCCAGCTCGATGGCCTCGGTGTGCGGTGCCTCGCTGGCGCTGATGGATGCTGGCGTGCCGATCAAGGCGCCAGTGGCCGGTATCGCCATGGGTCTGGTCAAGGAGGGTGACAAGTTCGCCGTGCTGACCGACATCCTCGGTGACGAAGACCACCTGGGCGACATGGACTTCAAGGTTGCCGGTACCGACAAGGGCGTCACCGCCCTGCAGATGGACATCAAGATCCAGGGCATCACCGAGGAGATCATGGAGATCGCCCTCAACCAGGCGCTGGAAGCCCGTCTGAACATCCTCGGTCAGATGAATGCCGTGATCGCCAGCCCGCGTGCCGAGCTGTCGGAAAACGCGCCGACCATGATCCAGATGCGCATTGATACCGACAAGATCCGTGATGTGATCGGCAAGGGTGGCGCGACCATCCGCAGCATCTGCGAAGAGACCAAAGCCTCGATCGACATCGAGGACGATGGCAGCGTGAAGATCTACGGCGAGACCAAGGAAGCTGCCGAGGCTGCGCGTCAGCGCGTGCTGGGTATCACCGCCGAGGCGGAGATCGGCAAGATCTACACCGGTCGTGTCGAGCGCATCGTCGACTTCGGTGCCTTCATCAACATCCTGCCGGGCAAGGACGGTCTGGTGCACATCTCGCAGATCAGCGACAAGCGCATCGAGAAAGTCACCGACGTGCTCAAGGAAGGCGAGGAAGTGAAGGTGCTGGTGCTGGACGTGGACAACCGCGGCCGCATCAAGCTGTCGATCAAGGATGTCGCGGCGGCAGAAGCCTCCGGCGTCTGATCTCGCGGCTCAGGTACTGACAGAAAAGGCTCCTTCGGGAGCCTTTTCTGTTTTCGCCGTTTGCACAGGGGCAGGCGTGCGCGCAGCGATCTTTCAGGTGCCCGCAGCACGCACAGCGGCGGGGAAGGTGGCACACCATACCCCGGCTGCCACTCCAGGCGGATCGCTTGTCGCCGTCCGGAGCGGGCGGCTCAGAGCTGCAGGATCAGCGTCTTCAGCGGCGGACGCCCATCAAAGGATGGGAAATCGTCCGCGGGTGTCAGCACGTCGACCTCGCGTACCGGCCGCCCGCTCTTCGCCGCGCAGCGCAGCACCTGCTCGTGCCATTCGCCCATCTCGACCCGCGCCAGGTTGTTGCAACAGACCAGCGTGCCGCCCTCGGCGGTCGCCAGCAGCGCCGGCTTGAGCAGGCTCTGGTAGTCGCGCAACAGGTCGACGGTGCCGAAGGCACTGCGCGCCCAGGCCGGCGGGTCGAGGAACACCAGGTCGAAGCGCTCCTCGGCCAGGCGTGGATAGCTCGGCAGGCGCTGGCCGCGGCGGTGGGCCAGCGGCAGGCCGGCCAGCTGGCGGATCGCCGGGAAGTAGTCGCTCTGCACGAAGTCCATGGCCGGCAGGCCGGGATTCAGCGCGGCGTTCTCGCGGCCCACCGCCAGGTTGCCCTCGGCGAAGTCGAGGTTGACCACCCGCCGCGCGCCGTCGGCGGCGGCGCACAGGCCGACCCCGCAGGTGTAGGCGAACAGGTTGAGCACCGACTTGCCGGCGCTGTGCTGGCGGACCCAGCCGCGCGCGTTGCGCAGGTCGAGGAACAGCAGCGGATCCTGGCCGGCATGCCGGGCGCGCACCCGGTAGGCGATCCCCCACTCGTGGCCGACCAGCTCGCCCAGCGCTTCGGCACTGGCCCGGTAGACCGGGTCGCTGCGGTCGATGCGCGAGTTGGGCTGCGAGCGGTCGTTGTACACCGGCAGCAGTTCGCTGCCGAGCGCTTCCTGGCAGAGGGCGAACAGCTCGGGCAGGGCGTCGCGCTCGAGCGGCTGGTGGAAGCTCTGCACCAGCAGCTGCGGGCCGTAGCGGTCGATGGTCAGCCCGGCGGCGCCTTCCTGGCTGCCATGGAACAGCCGGTAGCAGTCGGTGCCCTGGGTCTGCAGTTCGACGAGCAGCGCCTGGCGGCGGGCGAGGGCGGCGCGCAGCGCCTGGTTCAAGGCGGACATGCGCGTCTCCTCGGAAGTGGGGCGCGCATTTTAGCAGCGCGGCTCTGCCCGCCGGCAGGTTTTTGCCGCCGCTCAGCCGCGATGGCGGGCGCGGAAGAACTCGATCAGGCCTTGGGTCGAGCCATCCTCGGCGGGACTGAGGTCATTACCGGTGAGTCGGCCGTAGAGGTTGTTGCCCAGCGCCTTGCCCAGATGCTTCAGCACGAATTCGGAGCCGTCGGCGGCGGTCAGCTCGGCCTGCCACTCGGCGTCGGCGTCGATGGCGAAGCGCTCGACCGGCGTCCAGCAGCCCATCGCCAGTACCTCGGCCAGCGCCGCGTCTTCGCCGTTGACGATCAGGCGGCCTTCAC
>CAZFFB010000094.1:0-7329 GCA_964517735.1 uncultured Pseudomonas sp. | reverse complement strand
CAGCGGGGTGCTGGCGGCGCAGGCCACCAGGCCACTGCTGGCCAGGCTGATGGTCGGCCCCATCATCCGGTAGATCACATAGGCGAGCAGCAGCAGGGCGACGATGCTGATCCGCCGCACCGACAGCAGCCAGTGGCGGAAGGCTTCATAGGGCCGTTCGGCGCTGTGACGGCGCAGCAGCCAGGGCAGCAGCATGTCATTGGAGATCATCGTCGACAGCGCCACCGCGGCCACAATGACCATGCCGGTGGCCGCCGAAGCACCGCCAATGAAGGCCAGCAAAGCCAGCGCCGACTGGGAGTGGGCCAGCGGCAGGCTGAGCACGAAGGAGTCGGGGACAACATGATCTGGCAGCAGCAGCTGCCCGGCCAGGGCGATCGGCAGCACGAACAGCGCCGCCAGCACCAGGTACAGCGGGAACACCCAGCGGGCCATGT
This sequence comes from uncultured Pseudomonas sp., assembly GCA_964517735.1. Taxonomy (GTDB): domain Bacteria; phylum Pseudomonadota; class Gammaproteobacteria; order Pseudomonadales; family Pseudomonadaceae; genus Geopseudomonas. The sequence continues at coordinate 6,892 of CAZFFB010000094.1, read as the reverse complement.
TCAGGTCGCGCGGCTCGGTATTCTCCACCACGGTGACATGAAACTGACGGGGCAGGCAGATGATCGCCATCATCGCCACGCCGGTCTGCACCAGCAGGGCCACCCAGTTCACCGACTGCTGCCAGTAGCCCTCAAGCTCGACAGCCGCGCGGGCCCGGCTGAACAGGTCATCAAAGCCGTCAAACAGTCCCCAAGTGACATAGGCACCCACCGCCAGGAAGGCCAGCAGCTTGACGATCGACTCAAAGGCCACCGCCAGCACCATGCCGCGGTGGTGTTCGGTGACATCCAGGTTACGGGTGCCGAACAGGATGGTGAACAGCGCCAGCACCAGCGAGACCACCAGGGCGGTGTCCTGAGCGCGGGCACTGCTGGTATTGGCCTCAAGGCCGGTCAGCAGGTTGACGCCCAGCACGATGCCCTTGAGCTGCAAGGCGATGTAGGGCAGTACCCCCACCAGGCAGATCAGCGCCACCACAACCGCCAGGGTCTGCGACTTGCCGTAACGGGCGGCGATGAAGTCGGCGATCGAGGTGATGTTTTCCTGCTTGCTGATCAGGATCATCTTGGCCAGCACCTGTGGCAGCAGCAAGAGCAGCAGCAGTGGGCCGAGGTAGATGGGAATGAAGGCCCAGAACTGCTCGGCTGCCTGGCCGACGGCGCCGAAGAAGGTCCAGCTGGTGCAGTACACCGCCAGTGACAGGCTGTAGACCCAGCCACGCAGGCGCGGCGAGGACTCGGTGCGGCGCCGGTCGCCCCAGAAGGCGATGGCAAACAGCAGCGCCATATAAATCAGGGCGACCGCCGCGAGCAGGGCGCTGGACAGCGACATGGGAACTCCGAACGTGCAGGATCGGCAGAGTGTGGCAGTAAAGTCTGTCGCCGTCAGGGGTCTGCGACCAAGGTCGTGGTCGCGGGGGAGGCTCTGCGCCGGGCCTTGGCCGTGTGCCAGGGCCGGCGCTCGCACAGCTTACTGGGCGTTGAAGGCCTGGCCGTTGACGCCGGCGCTGTCGGGTCCCATCAGGTACAGGTAGGCGGGGAGGATGTCCTCGGGCAGCGTATTGCTGGCCGGGTTCTCGCCGGGATAGGCCTGGGCGCGCATGCCCGTGCGGGTGGCACCGGGGTTGATGCTGTTGGCGCGTACATGGCCCATGCCGTCCAGCTCGTCAGCCAGCACCTGCATCAGCCCCTCGGTGGCGAATTTGGACACCGCATAGCCCCCCCAATAGGCGCGCCCCTGGCGACCGACGCTGCTGGAGGTGAAGAGCACCGACGCATCGGCAGACAGCTTGAGCAGCGGCAGCAGGGCGCTGGTGAGCATGAACGGCGCGTTGACGTTGACCTGCATGACGCGCATGAAGTGATCGCCGGAATACTGCTCGATCGGTGTGCGCGGGCCGAGGATCGCGGCGTTGTGCAGCAATCCGTCGAGATGACCGAATTCACGCTCGAGGGTAGCGGCCAGTTCGTCGTACTGGTGGGGCTGGGCGGTTTCCAGGTTGAAAGGGAAGATCGCCGGCTGCGGGCCGCCGGCTTGCTCGATCTGATCGTAGACCTCCTCGAGGTGCTCGATGGTCTTGCCGAGCAGGATCACCGTGGCGCCGTGGGCAGCAAAGCTGCAGGCCGCCGCGGCACCGATGCCACGACCGGCGCCAGTGACCAGAATGACACGGTCCTTGAGCAGGTCGGGGCGGGCGCTGTACTGGAACATGGATGAAACCTCGATGGATCAGCAGATGGTCGGGCCGCTCATGCGGCAGCCGCAAGGGCCGGCAGTGTCGCCCAGACGCGCCGCGGCGGCCATGCGGCAGAAGTCGGGGGCTCAGCAGCCACAGAGCATCCGGTCGAGCGCCTGGCGCAGCTCCTGGGACTGCTCGATCAGCAGGTCTGCGCCCCAGTGCGCGGGATGATCGTCCGGGTGGATGTAGCCATAGCGCACGGCGGCGGTGCGGGTGCCGGCAGCGCGTCCGGCTTCGATATCGCGGGCATCATCGCCGATATACAGCACTTGGGCCGGCTCAAGGCCGAGCTGGCGGCAGGCCAGAGTGATCATTTCCGGATCCGGCTTGCTGCGGCTGACGTGCTCGGGGCAGACCAGCACCGCCGCGCGCTCAGCCAGGCCCAGGGCCTGCATGATAGGCTCGGCATAGCGCAGCGGCTTGTTGGTGGCCACCCCCCAGCGCAGGCGGGCGCGCTCCAGATCATCGAGCAGCTCGCTGATGCCGGCGAACGGGCGGGTCAGCACGGCGCAGTGCTGCTGGTAGCGCTCGAGAAACTCGTCGCGCAGCGCCGCGAAGGCCGGATCGTCCGCCTCGATGTCAAAGGCGCTGCACACCATCGCACGGGCGCCCCCCGAGACCACGGTGCGGATCTTCGCCGCCTCGACCGGCGCCATGCCGCGGGCGGCACGCATTGCCTGGCAGACGGCGATGAAGTCCGGGGCACTGTCGAGCAGGGTGCCATCCATGTCGAACAGCACGGCACGGATACGCATCAGGCTCACTCCTTGCGCAGGGTCTGGATCATGTAGTTGACATCCACATCGGCGCACAGCTTGTAGACCTTGGTCAGCGGGTTGTAGGTCAGGCCGATGATGTCGCGCACGTCAAGACCGGCATCGCGGCTCCAGGCGCCCAGCTCCGAGGGGCGGATGAACTTGCGAAAGTCGTGGGTGCCACGCGGCAGCAGCTTGAGGATGTACTCGGCGCCGACGATCGCCAGCAGCCAGGCCTTGGGGTTGCGGTTGATGGTGGAAAAGAACACCTGTCCGCCCGGTCTGACCAGCCGCGCGCAGGCGGCAATCACCGAAGCCGGGTCGGGCACGTGTTCGAGCATTTCCAGGCAGGTGACCACATCGAACTGGCCGGGCTGCTCCTCGGCCAGCGCTTCGGCAGTGATCTGCCGGTACTCGACGCTGACGCCCGATTCCAGCTGGTGCAGGCGGGCCACCGCCAGCGGTGCCTCACCCATGTCGATGCCGGTGACGGTGGCGCCACGCTGAGCCATCGCTTCGCTGAGGATGCCGCCCCCGCAGCCGACATCCAGCACCCGCTTGCCGGCCAGGCTGACCCGCTCGTCGATCCAGTTGACCCGCAGCGGGTTGATTTCATGCAGCGGGCGGAATTCGCTGTCGCGATCCCACCAGCGATGGGCGAGGGCTTCGAACTTGGCGATTTCGGCAGTATCGACGTTGCTCATGGTGGGGCTTCCGTTGGCAAGGCTGAAGGCTTCGGGGCGCTATCTTGCCAGTTTTCGCCGCCCTTGGGGCGTGCGCTGGCGCCACTCAGGCGCGAGCAATGCGCTGCCCCCAGGCGCGAGCACGGGCGGTGAGTGCGTCGCTGTCATGGCGAGTCAGCTGGCCATCCTCAAGCAGTGGCTTGCCGGCGACCCAGACATGGCGTACGCAGCGCCGGTCGGTGGCGTAGATCAACTGGGAGACCGGGTCATAGATCGGCTGCTGGGCGAGCCCCGACAGGTCGAAGGCCACCAGATCGGCGCTCTTGCCCACCTGCAGCGAGCCGCACTCGGCATCAAGGCCCAGCGCCCGGGCACCGTTGAGGGTGGCCATGCGCAGGGCACGGTGGGCATCCAGCGCGGTGGCCGAGCCGGCCACCGCCTTGGCCAGCAGCGCGGCGGTGCGGGTTTCACCGAGCAGGTTCAGGTCATTGTTGCTGGCCGCGCCGTCCGTGCCGATCGCCACGTTGACGCCCGCCTGCCAGAGCCGCTCGACCGGGCAGAAGCCACTGGCCAGCTTGAGGTTGGACTCCGGGCAGTGCACGACGCTGACGTTGTGCTGCACCAGCAGGGCCAGATCCGCCTCGTCGATCTGGGTCATGTGGATCGCCTGAAAGCGCGGGCCCAGCAGGCCAAGACGCGCCAGGCGGGCCAGGGGACGCTCGCCATGCTCATCCAGTGCCTGCTGCACCTCAAGGGCGGTCTCGTGGACGTGCATGTGGATGCCGGCGTCCAGCTGCTCGGCCAGCACCCGTATCCGCTCCAGCCGGTCATCGCTGACGGTGTAGGGGGCATGCGGGCCGAAGGCCACCTGCAGGCGCGGGTGGTGGCGCAGATCGGCCAGCAGCTCAAGGCCATGGCGCAGCGCCTCGTCGGTGTCGTGGGCGCCGGGCACCGGGAAGTTCATTACCGGGATGGTGACCTGCGCGCGCACCCCGGCGGCGTGGGCCACGGCACTGGCCACCTCGGGAAAGAAGTACATGTCGGAGAAGGTGGTGATGCCGCCCAGTACCTGTTCGGCGATGGCCAGCTCCGTGCCGTCGCGCACGAAGTCCTCGCTGACCCAGCGGGCCTCGGCCGGCCAGATGTGCTCGTGCAGCCAGCTCATCAGTGGCAGATCGTCAGCCAGCCCGCGGAACAGGCTCATCGCCGCATGGCCGTGGGCGTTGACCAGCCCGGGGGCGAGCAGCATGCCGGGCAGTTCGAGCACGCGCTGGGCGCTCAGGTGAGCAGTCTGCTGGCGGGGGGCAATCAGCACGATGTGCCCCTCGCGCACCCCCAGTACATGCTGGCGCAGCACCACGCCTGCCGGTTCGACCGGGACGATCCATTCGGGGCACAGCAAAAGGTCCAGCGGCTCGGTCTGGGTGGCGGGCATCGGGCAGGTTTCCGGGTGGGATTTGGGTGTGAGTGTAGCGCTTGCCCGGGGCGCCTTGAAGCGGGGCGGCCGGCTATACTGCGCGTCCGTTTTCGTTGCGAGAATCCTCCCCATGCGCGAGCAGCTGCTGGCCGCCGAACAGATCATTGCCCTCGACTGGCAGCCCGGCGTGCTGCGCCTTCTGGACCAGCGCCTGCTGCCCCATCGCCAGCACTGGCTGAGCTGCCATACGGCCCCCGCGGTGGCTGAGGCAATCCGCGACATGCAGGTGCGCGGCGCGCCGGCCATCGGCATTGCCGCAGCCTATGGGGTGGCGCTGGCGGCCCGTCAGCACCTGCAGCCCGGCGGTGCAGGCCGGGCTGCCTTTGAGGCTGATCTGGCCCTGCTGGCGGCGGCCCGGCCAACGGCGGTCAACCTGTCCTGGGCGCTGGCGCGCATGCGTGCCTTGGTGGCGGCGCAGGGGGGTGAGCCAGCATCTTTACGGGCGATCGAGGCTGAGGCTGAGGCCATCCACCGCGAGGATCGTGAAGCCAACCTGATCATGGCCGAGCTGGGCGCTGAGCTGATCCGTCGTCATTGCCCGCAGCCACAGACGCTGCTTACCCACTGCAATGCGGGCGCGCTGGCCACCGGCGGCTTTGGTACGGCGCTGGGGGTGATCCGCGCCGCCCACCTGGCCGGGCTGGTCGAGCGGGTGTATGCCGACGAGACGCGCCCCTGGCTGCAGGGTGCCCGGCTGACGGCCTGGGAGCTGGCGTGCGAGGGGATCCCGGTGCAGCTCAACGCCGATGCCGCCGCCGCGCACCTGATGAAGACCGGGCGCGTGCGCTGGGTGATCGTCGGCGCCGACCGGATCACCGCCAATGGTGATGTGGCCAACAAGATCGGCACCTATGCGCTGGCGGTGTGTGCGGCCTATCACGGCGTGCGGGTCATGGTGGTGGCGCCCACGTCGACCATCGACATGCACCTTGAATGCGGCGAAGACATCCCGATCGAGAACCGCAGCGGCGAGGAGCTGCTGACCCTGGCCGGACAGCCGGTGGCTGCACCGGTCGAGGCAGTCAATCCGGTGTTCGATGTGACCCCGGCGGCGCTGATCGATGCACTGGTCACCGAGCGCGGGGTGATCGAGCGTCCGGACCGCCAGCAGCTGCAGCAGCTGATGGCCAGCGGCGCCACCCGCTGAATGACGCGCATGCCGTGTGCGGCCGTTGGCGGCGGCCTGTGGTAAGCTCTCGCGTTATTTTTTCAAAGCAGGCAGGGCCGGTGCGCCGCCCGCCCAGAACAAAGGAATCCGGCTTCTCATGGGTGAACTGGCCAAAGAAATCCTCCCGGTCAATATCGAAGACGAGCTGAAGCAGTCCTACCTCGATTACGCGATGAGCGTGATCGTCGGCCGCGCACTGCCGGATGCCCGCGACGGCCTCAAGCCGGTACACCGGCGCGTGCTGTTCGCCATGAGCGAGCTGGGCAACGACTGGAACAAGCCCTACAAGAAGTCCGCCCGTGTGGTCGGTGATGTGATCGGCAAATACCACCCGCACGGCGATATCGCGGTGTACGACACCATCGTGCGCATGGCGCAGCCGTTCTCGCTGCGCTACATGCTGGTCGACGGGCAGGGCAACTTCGGCTCGGTGGACGGCGACAACGCCGCGGCGATGCGTTACACCGAGGTGCGCATGGCCAGGCTGGCCCATGAGCTGCTCGCCGATCTGGACAAGGAGACCGTCGACTGGGTGCCCAACTACGATGGCACCGAGCAGATCCCAGCGGTGATGCCGACCCGTATCCCCAACCTGCTGGTCAACGGCTCCAGCGGCATCGCCGTGGGCATGGCCACCAACATCCCGCCGCACAACCTCTCCGAGGTGATCGACGGCTGCCTGGCGCTGATCGACAACCCCGAGCTGTCGGTCGACGACCTGATGCAGTACATCCCCGGCCCCGACTTCCCCACCGCGGGGATCATCAACGGCCGCGCCGGGATCATCGAGGCCTACCGCACCGGCCGCGGGCGCATCTACGTGCGTGCGCGCGTCGAGATCGAGGACATCGACAAGGTCGGTGGCCGCCAGCAGCTGGTGGTCACCGAGCTGCCCTACCAGCTGAACAAGGCGCGGCTGATCGAGAAGATTGCCGAGCTGGTCAAGGAAAAGAAGCTTGAGGGCATCAGCGAGCTGCGCGATGAGTCGGACAAGGACGGCATGCGCGTGGTCATCGAGCTGCGCCGTGGCGAGGTGCCGGAGGTGGTGCTCAACAACCTCTACGCACAGA
>CAZFFB010000093.1:0-7386 GCA_964517735.1 uncultured Pseudomonas sp. | reverse complement strand
GGCAATCTTCCGGCTGGTGAAGGTCTTGCCGGTGCCGCAGGCCATGATCAGCTTGCCACGGTCGTGGCCGGCCAGGCCGTTGCGAACGGCGGTCAGGGCGCTTTGCTGGTGGTCGCGCAGGCCTTTCTTGGCCTTGAGCTTGGGCGCCTGGGCGGGCTGGTAACTGGCCCAGTCGATCTGGCTGTCTTCCAGCGCCTGCAGGTCGATCAGGGTAACGGGCGTCTGCTGATCCTGCAGGGAGGCGCGGGCGTTGTCGCTCCAGTTGCTGGTGGTGGCGACGATGATGCGATGGGTAAACGGCTTCTTGCCGGAAGCGGTGAAGAAGCTGTCGATGTCCTTTTTCTGTACCCGGTAGCCTTCGGCGTACAGCTTGCACTGGATGGCGTGGTACTCGCCGGTGCCCTGGGTGCGCGCTACCAGGTCGATACCGGTGTCGCGGCCATCCACGCCCTGCTCCTTGGCCCAGTCGGAGTACATCCACACCTTGTCGTACAGGTCGCGGTAGGTGGCCTCGTTGCGCAGGTAGCAACAGACCAGCTCCTCGAAGTAGGTGCCCTTCTCCCGTTCGGTGACGGCGGCGTGGCGGTAGGTGTTGAGCAGGGCGGACAGGGCGGACATGGTTGGGGATTCCTTCGGGTATGCGGGATGCTGCAGACGTTGCGGCCACCTCCGTATGGCGCTGGGGCCGGGCCGGCAACGGGCGGGGATTATCGCCGGGTTTCGGAGTGCGAGGGAGTAGCAAAACGGACTGTCAGATGCACCAGCCCGTCTTGGAGTTCTCGACGGGCGTGCTATGCGCCGAGAGCTTTTCTGATCGCCGCCAGCACCGGCTGATCCGCTGCTGCGGTCAGCAGGCTGGGCAGTGCATCCAGCGGCGCCAGCGCAACCGCCTGGCTCTCCCAGCCCATTGCAGCCGGCGATCCACCGATGCGTTCGGCCAGGTAGTAGCGGCAGACGCTGGTGGTGCGGGCGAAGTCGCCGAGCAGGCCGGTGATGCATACCTGCAGGCCGGATTCCTCCAGGGCCTCGCAGAGCGCGGTTGCCTGCAGGCTCCTGCCCTGGCCGACGGTGCCCTTGGGGAATACCCAGTCGTAGCCACCGAAGCGGTTGGTGGGAGCGACAACCCAGAAGCGCCCGTCCGGCTCGCGTACCACCACGCCGGCACTGAGCTTCATGCCGGGGGATTTCTGCAGCGGCGGCTCCTGCCCGGCCAGGGCGGCGTTGGTCAGGGCGTTCCAGCCTTCGGCGCTGGTGGGGTGGTCGCGCCAGAGCGCCAGCGCCACGCCGTTGAGGGTGGCCGGCAGCTCGCCGTCGGGGACGGTGATGGCCGTGGCGTGCGGATCGAGCCAATGTGACTGCGGCGTCGGTGTGCTGGGGTGCTTGATGGTGACGGGCTGGCCTTGCTCGCCCGAGCGGGGGTGAAGGGTGGGCATCTCGGTTCCTAACGCCAGAAACAAGAAAACCCGCACGGGGCGGGCTTCTTGGTGGTGTCTCGAGCCATGTGGGAACATGTCGAAACTTGCAATTGGTGGAGCCGGGGGGATTTGAACCCCCGTCCGCCAGCTCTCCGCTATCGGTTCTACATGCTTATCCCGGTCTACTGAGTTAACCCATTGCCGCCCGACGGGCAGGGTGCTTTGGGCGAGCTGTATAAGTTTTAGTCGTTACGTCTACAGCGAACTTGGCGACGATCCTGTTCTATCTGACAGTCTTTTCGGGTTTACAGGCATCCCCTGAAGACTGCTGGGGCATTAAGCCGCCAGAGCGTAGTTGTCGTCGTTGGCAACTATAAAGTTGTAACAGTGGATTTACGAGTTCTGTTACCCACTCGGCATGCCCCTCAAGTTTTGTTACCGGCGTCGAATCCTAATCGGCCCCAGAGCAAACAGCTTGCTTGGCTAGGGGCGCAGTCTACGCCAATGCCTGCTCAAGTCAAATGCCTTGTACAGACATACAGCCACCACTCGTCCTTTTCCTGCAGGCAACAAAAAACCGGCCGAAGCCGGTCTCTTGTACAGAACAGGACTCAGGCCTGAACCAGCGCCTTGATGTGCGCGTTCAGACGGCTCTTGTGACGAGCAGCCTTGTTCTTGTGGATGATGCCTTTGTCAGCCATGCGGTCAATGACCGGCACAGCAGCAGTGTAGGCAGCCTGGGCCTTGGCGACGTCTTTGGCGTCGATGGCCTTGACCACGTTCTTGATGTAGGTACGCACCATCGAGCGCAGGCTGGCGTTGTGGCTGCGACGCTTCTCAGCCTGTCTGGCACGTTTTTTGGCGGAGGGGGAGTTGGCCACCGTCGAGCTCCTCGGAAACTGGGAATACCAAATAAATAAGGCCGCGAATCTTGCCGACACCGACCTCGGTTGTCAAGCACTGATGCAGCATGGGACCGCTGGCCGGCTATATGGGCGCTGGCTTACACTCGCCGGCCTTTCAGGGGCGGGGATTAAAGCATGTCTGGCGAGTCGAGCAAAGGCGGTCTGTTGCGTTCCAGTGCGGTGGTCAGCGTGATGACCCTGCTCTCGCGGGTGCTGGGCATGGTGCGCGACATGGTGGTGGCCGCCTATTTTGGCTCAGGCTCGTCCGCTGATGCCTTCTTCGTCGCCTTCAAGATCCCCAACTTCCTGCGCCGCCTGTTTGCCGAGGGCGCCTTTGCCCAGGCCTTCGTGCCGGTACTCTCCGAATACCGCACCCAACGACCGCTGGCCGAGGTCAAGCAGCTGATCGATCATGTGGCCGGCACCCTCGGGCTGGTACTCACCGCCCTGACCGCCCTGGGGGTGATCGCCTCCCCCTATCTGGTCATGCTGTTCGCACCGGGCTTTCATGGTGATACCGCAAAGCTTGCCCTGGCCGGGGACTTGCTGCGTATCACCTTTCCCTATCTGCTGCTGATCTCCCTCACCGCCTTCTGCGGGGCGATCCTCAACAGCTACGGACGCTTTGCCGTACCGGCCTTCACCCCGGTGCTGCTGAATGTCTGCATGATCGGCTCGGCCGTGCTGCTCAGCCCCTACCTCGAGCAACCGGTCATGGCGCTGGCCTGGGGGGTGTTCATCGCCGGACTGGCCCAGCTGCTGTTCCAGCTGCCCTTCCTGGCCCGCATCCGCCTGCTGCCGGTGCCGCGTCTGCGCCGAGGTGATGAGGGCGTCAAGCGCATCCTGACCCTGATGGTGCCGGCGCTGTTCGGGGTGTCGGTCAGCCAGATCAACCTGCTGCTCGATACCGTGCTGGCCTCGTTCCTGCAGACCGGCAGCGTGTCCTGGCTGTACTACGCCGACCGCCTGTCCGAGCTGCCGCTGGGGGCGTTCGGCATCGCCATCGGCACAGTGATCCTGCCCAGCCTGTCGCGCCAGCACGCCGATGCTGACCCCAAGGCCTTCTCAGCGACGCTCGACTGGGCGCTGCGCATGGTTCTGCTGGTGGGCGTGCCGGCGGCGCTGGCGCTGGCCATTCTCTCTGAACCACTGATCGCCAGCCTGTTCTATTACGGTGCGATGACCGAGCGCGACGTCATGCAGTCGGCCAACGCGCTGGAAGCCTACGCGCTGGGCGTGCTGACCTTCATGCTGATCAAGGTGCTGGCGCCGGGCTATTTCGCCCGCCAGGACATGAAAACGCCGGTACGCATCGCCATCCAGTGCATGGTCGCCAACATGCTGCTCAACCTGCTGCTGGTCTGGCCCCTTGAGCATGCCGGGCTGGCGCTGGCCACCTCGCTGTCATCGATGCTCAACACCGCCCTGCTGTTCTGGGGACTCTACCGGCTGGGCATCTATACTCCGGCCGCCGGCTGGGGGCTGTTCACCCTGCGCCTGGGGCTGGCCTGCGCCGCCATGGCCGCGCTGATCCTCTGGCTGAACGTGCCCTCCAGCGAGTGGTTTGCCTGGGACTGGGTGCGCCGTGCCCAGCAGCTGGCCTTGCTGGTGGGGGCTGGAATCGCGGTTTTCCTCATGACCCTGATCGCTCTGGGCCTGCGGCTGCGGCACCTGCGCCGCTGACCGGTATCCGCCCAAACAGGCCTACGCCTGCTGCCTGTGCATGGGTATAATCGGCGCCCTTTCGAGCAAGATGCGTGCTATGCAACTGGTCCGAGGTCTCCATAACCTGCAGCCCTGCCACCGGGGCTGTGTTGCCAGCATTGGCAATTTTGACGGCGTACACCGCGGCCACCAGGGCGTCCTGGCGCGTCTGCGCGAGCGTGCGCAGCAGGCCGGCCTGCCCAGCTGCGTGGTGTTGTTCGAGCCACAGCCGCGCGAGTTCTTCACCCCGGCACGCGCGCCGGCGCGCCGCAGCAGCCGGCGTGGCAAGCTCGAACCGCTGCGTGCCTGCGGCATCGACCGGGTGCTGTGCCGGAGCTTCAACCGCCGCCTGCGCGAGCTGTCTGCCGGGCAGTTCATCCGCCAGGTGCTGATCGAGGGGCTGGGCGTCACCCACCTGGAAGTCGGCGATGACTTCCGCTTTGGCTGCGATCGCAGCGGCGACTTCCGCCTGCTGGTCGAAACCGGTGCAAAGGCCGGCTTCAGTGTCGAGTCGGCCAGCACCATCCTGCTGGATGACCAGCGCATCAGCAGCACCCGGGTGCGTGAGTGTCTGGCCGCTGGCGACTTCGCCGCCGCCCAGCGTCTGCTCGGCCGCCCCTACACCATTCACGGCCGCGTGCTGCATGGCCAGAAGCTCGGCCGCACGCTGGGCACACCGACCGCCAATATCCAGCTCAATCGCCTGCGCCCTGCCCTGCATGGGGTGTATCTGGTCAGCGTCGCGCTGGGCGGGCGGCACTGGCCGGGCGTGGCCAACATCGGCGTGCGGCCGAGCGTGCAGGGTGATGGCCGGGCGCACCTTGAAGTTCACCTGCTGGATTTTGCCGGCGATCTGTACGGTCGCCGCCTGTGCGTGCAGTTCCACCGCAAGCTGCGCGATGAACAACGATTCGCCTCCCTGGAGGCACTGAAGACGGCGATCGCTGCCGACATCGCCGCTGCCCGTGCCCACTGGCAGGGTCAACCGTTAGAGAACCCGAGATGACCGACTACAAAGCGACCCTGAATCTGCCGGACACGGCATTTCCGATGAAAGCCGGGCTGGCGCAGCGTGAGCCGCAAACCCTCCAGTACTGGCAGGACATCGACCTGTACGGCAAGCTGCGCGCCCTGGGCGAGCAGCGGCCCAAGTTCGTCCTGCATGACGGCCCGCCCTACGCCAACGGCAACATCCACATCGGCCATGCGGTCAACAAGATCCTCAAGGACATCATCGTCCGCTCCAAGACCCTCGCCGGCTACGATGCGCCCTATGTGCCGGGCTGGGACTGCCACGGTCTGCCCATCGAGCACAAGGTCGAAGTCACCCACGGCAAGAACCTGCCGGCCGACAAGACCCGCGAGCTGTGCCGCAGCTATGCCGGCGAGCAGATCGAAGGCCAGAAGGCCGACTTCATGCGCCTGGGCGTGCTCGCTGACTGGGGCAATCCGTACAAGACCATGAGCTTCGCCAACGAAGCCGGCGAGATCCGCGCGCTGGCCGAGATGGTCAAGGGCGGCTTCGTGTTCAAGGGCCTCAAGCCGGTCAACTGGTGCTTCGACTGCGGTTCGGCGCTGGCCGAGGCCGAGGTGGAGTACCAGGACAAGAAGTCCGACGCCATCGACGTGGCCTTCGCCATCGAGGATGCGGACAAGCTGGCCGCCGCCTTCGGCCTGAGTGAGCTGGCCAGGCCGGCCGCCATCGTGATCTGGACCACCACGCCCTGGACCATCCCGGCCAACCAGGCGCTCAACGTCCACCCCGAATTCGAATACGCGCTGGTCGATACCGGCGAGCGCCTGCTGGTGCTGGCCGCCGAACTGGTCGAGTCCTGCCTGGCCCGCTACGGCCTGCAGGGCGAGGTGCTTGCCACCGCACCCGGCGCTGCCCTGGAACTGATCCGCTTCCGCCATCCGTTCTACGCAGTGGCCGAGGAAACGCCCGGCAGCGCCTACAGCTACCAGCGCCTTGCGCCCGTCTACCTGGCCGAGTACGTCGAACTGGGTGCCGGCACCGGCATCGTCCACTCCGCGCCGGCCTACGGCGAGGACGACTTCCGCTCCTGCAAGCAGCACGGCATGAGCAACGACGAGATCCTCAACCCGGTGCAGAGCAACGGTGTCTATGTGAAGGATCTGCCGCTGTTCGGCGGCCAGTTCATCTGGAAGGCCAACCCGCAGATCGTCGCGAAACTGGAAGAGGTCGGCGCGCTGCTCAGGCACGAAGGCATCCAGCACAGCTACATGCACTGCTGGCGGCACAAGACCCCGCTGATCTACCGCGCCACCGCGCAGTGGTTCGTCGGCATGGACAAGCAGCCCGAGCAGGGCGCCACCCTGCGCGAGCGCGCCCTGAACGCCATCGAACAGACCGAGTTCTATCCCGGCTGGGGCAAGCCGCGCCTGCACGCGATGATCGCCAACCGCCCGGACTGGTGCATCTCGCGCCAGCGCAACTGGGGCGTGCCAATCCCGTTCTTCCTGCACAAGGAAAGCGGCGAGCTGCACCCGCGCACCGTCGAGCTGATGGAGCAGGTCGCCCAGCGCGTCGAGCAGGAAGGCATCGAAGCCTGGTTCAGGCTGGACGCCGCCGAGCTGCTCGGTGACGAGGCCGCCGACTACGAGAAGATCAGCGACACCCTCGATGTCTGGTTCGACTCCGGCACCACCCACTGGCATGTGATGCGCGGCTCGCACCCGATGGGCCACGCGCAGGGCGCGCGCGCCGACCTGTACCTGGAAGGCTCCGACCAGCATCGCGGCTGGTTCCACTCATCCTTGCTGACCGGCGCGGCCATCGACGGCCACGCGCCGTACCGCGGCCTGCTGACCCACGGCTTCGTGGTCGACGAGAACGGCCGCAAGATGTCCAAGTCCCTCGGCAACGTCATCGTCCCGCAGGAAGTCACCGACAGCATGGGCGCCGACATCCTGCGCCTGTGGGTCTCGGCCACCGACTACTCCGGCGAGATGGCGGTGTCCAGGCAGATCCTCCAGCGCAGCGCCGACGCCTACCGGCGGATCCGCAACACCATGCGCTTCCTGCTCTCCAACCTCAGCGGTTTCAACCCGGCCACCGACCTGCTGGAGCCGTCGCAGATGCTGGCGCTGGATCGCTGGGCGGTGGACGCCGCCGCGCGCCTGCAGGGCGAGCTGACCGAGGCCTACGAGCAGTACCGCTTCTGGAACGTCTACTCGCGGGTGCACAACTTCTGCGTGCAGGAGCTGGGCGGCTTCTACCTCGACATCATCAAGGACCGCCAGTACACCACCGCCGCCGACAGCGTGGCGCGCCGCTCCTGCCAGACCGCACTGTTCCACATCGCCGAGGCGCTGGTGCGCTGGATCGCGCCGATCCTCGC
>CAZFFB010000092.1:0-7396 GCA_964517735.1 uncultured Pseudomonas sp. | reverse complement strand
TTTTTGAGATCGCTAAAGCTGCCGTCCTCGAAATCATACCGGCCGTAGCCGCCGTCAAACAGCGTGTCGCCGCACAGCAGGCCCGCTGAATCCGGCAGGAGGTAGCACGCGCTGCCCGCGCTATGGCCGGGGGTGTGCAGGCCGCCGATAGCGTGCCTGCCGCTTCAGTGACCGTGCCGGCTGACCCTTCGGAGGGCCACGCACTGCGCCTCAACTTCCATGAAGTGGATCTGCGCGAGGCCCTGCGCCAGCTGGCCGAGCGGGCCGGGCTTGATCTGATCCTTGGGGAGGGGGTGCAGGGGCGCCTGACCCTGAGCCTTAGTGGGCTGTCCCATGAGCAGGCCCTGGCGCTGATCGCCCGCAGCCGCGGCCTGGGCCTGCAGCGCGAGGGGCGGGTGCTGCTGGTCAGCAGTGCCAGCGAGCAGGCCGAGCAGGTGCTTCAGCACGAAGCCCTGCGCCAGCAGCAGGCCGCCCGCGAGCCGTTGCACTCGGCGGTGCTGACCCTGCGCTATGCCGAGGCCACGCCGCTGGCAGGCCTGTTTCGCGAGTCGCTGCAGGGCGGGGAGAGCGGTGAGCTGCGCGGTTCGCTGATCGCGGATGAGCGCAGCAACAGCCTGATCGCCAGCCTGCCGGCGGCGCAGCTGGCAGCGCTGCAGCGGCTGATCGAGGCGCTGGATCGACCGCAACGCCAGGTGCTGATCGAGGCGCGGATCGTCGAGGCCAATCTGGGCTTTGACCAGAGCCTTGGCGTGCGCTGGGGCGGCAGCCTGTCGCTGGCGGGCGACGGCCGCTGGAGCCTGCAGGGCGCAGGCTTTGAGGGGAGTCGTGCGCCCTTTGTCGATCTGGGCGTGCCCAACCGCACGGCGGGGATCGGTCTTGGCTTTCTCACCGACAATACCTTGCTGGATCTGCAGCTGTCGGCCATGGAGAAGACCGGCAACGGCGAGGTGATCTCCCAGCCCCGGGTGGTCACGGCCGACCGGCAGACGGCGCGGATCCTCAAGGGCGCTGAGGTGCCCTATTCGACGGTCAGCGAGCAGGGCACCTCGGTGCAATTCAAGGAGGCGGCACTGGCCCTTGAGGTCACGCCGCAGATCAGTGCCGCGCAGGCCGTGGTGATGACGGTGCGGGTGACCAAGGATGAACCGGACTTCTCCAGTGCCATCGATGGCGTGCCGCCGATCAAGAAGAATGAAGTCAACGCGCGGGTCGAGGTCGGTGATGGCCAGACCCTGGTGATTGGCGGGGTGTTTTCCAGCCAGCAGATGCAGGCGGTGGAAAAGGTACCGCTGCTGGGGGATCTGCCGCTGCTTGGGCGGCTGTTTCGCCGTGACATCGTCAGCTGGCAGAAATCCGAGCTGCTGGTCTTTCTGACTCCGCGTATCATTGACGCCCCGGCGTTTTCCGTGAGTCGTTGATCCGTGCGCAATCTGATACTGGTAGGCCCGATGGGGGCCGGCAAGAGCACCATTGGCCGTCTGCTGGCCAGGGAGCTGCACCTTCCGTTTCGCGACTCCGACAAGGAGATCGAGGATCGCTGCGGCGCCGATATCCCGTGGATTTTCGATGTCGAGGGTGAGGCTGGCTTTCGCGAACGCGAGCAGGCGGTGATCGCCGACCTGTGCCAGGAGGATGGTCTGGTGCTGGCCACCGGCGGCGGCGCGGTGATGCGCGCCGAGAACCGCGAGGCCCTGCGGCGTGGCGGGCGGGTCATCTACCTGCATGCCTCGGTCGAGCAGCAGCTTGAGCGTACCGCCCGCGACCGGCACCGTCCGCTGCTGCAGACCGCTGACCCGGCGCGCGTGCTGCGCGAGCTGCTGGCGCTGCGCGATCCGCTGTACCGGGAAATCGCCGATATCATCATCGAGACCGACCAGCGCCCACCGCGGCTGGTGGTCCAGGAAATCCTCACCTGTCTGCAGCAGCTGCCGCCGCGCTGATGGCCAGCGTTGTCCGACATTCCACCCTTTTTCTGACGAGGACTTTATGCGGACTCTTCACGTCGACCTTGGCGAGCGCAGCTACCCCATCTTCATCGGCGACGGTCTGCTTGAGCGCGCCGAGTGCTTCATTCCCTACATCGCCGGCCGCCAGGTGGCGGTGGTCACCAATGAGACGGTGGCCCCGCTCTATCTTGAGCGCCTGCTGACGACGCTGGCGGGCTACCAGGTCACCCCGATCGTCCTGCCCGATGGCGAGGCGTTCAAGAACTGGGAAACCCTGCAGCTGATCTTCGATGGCCTGCTTGAAGCGCGCCACGACCGGCGCACCACCCTGATTGCCCTTGGCGGCGGGGTGATCGGCGACATGACCGGCTTTGCTGCCGCCTGCTATCAGCGCGGCGTCGACTTCATCCAGGTGCCGACCACCCTGCTGTCGCAGGTGGACTCCTCGGTGGGCGGCAAGACCGGCATCAACCACCCGCTGGGCAAGAACATGGTCGGTGCCTTCTACCAGCCCAAGGCGGTAGTGATCGACACCGCCACCCTGGCGACCCTGCCGGCGCGTGAGCTGTCTGCGGGCCTTGCCGAGGTGATCAAGTACGGGCTGATCTGCGATGAGCCGTTCCTCGCCTGGCTGGAGCAGCACATCGACGCACTGCGCAGCCTCGATGGCGAGGCGATTGCCGAGGCGGTGGAGCGCTCCTGCGCGGCCAAGGCACGGGTGGTGAATGCCGACGAGCGCGAGTCGGGGGTGCGCGCCACCCTCAACCTTGGCCACACCTTCGGCCACGCCATCGAGACCGAGATGGGTTATGGCACCTGGCTGCACGGCGAGGCGGTAGCGGCCGGCACGGTGATGGCGCTGGCGCTGTCGCAGCGCCTTGGCTGGATCGATGCCGCGGCCCGTGATCGCGGCATCCGTCTGCTGCGCCGCGCCGGCCTGCCGCTGGTGCCGCCGGCCTCGATGGGGGTGCAAAACTTCCTGCGCCACATGGCGGTGGACAAGAAGGTGCTCGACGGCCAGTTGCGTCTGGTGCTGCTGCGCGCCCTGGGGGAGGCGGTGGTGACGGCCGACTATCCGCGGGCCGAGCTTGAGGCCACCCTGTGCACCGATTACGCGGCCCTGACCGCTCAGGCCTGAAACCCTCCCGACGCCTGGGCCGTGCCGGCCTGGGCGCATCGACTGTCAAGCAAGCGAGATCCCTATGACCAGCCTGTCTGCCGACGAGGCTCTCATCGAGCGCTACCAGTTCAGCCATAACCCGTTCAGTGCCCGGGTCCCGGGCTTTCGCTTCTTCGCCGCCCGGCGCAAGCCGCTGTTGACCGAGCTGCACCAGCGCTCGCAGCGCATGGCTCTGGTGAACATCGTCTGCGGCCCGCCAGGCAGCGGCAAGACCCTGATGCGCCAGGCGCTGGTGGCCAGCAGCAACAAGCACAATGTGCTGTGCCTGGTGGCCACCGCCCGCCAGTACGCCACATCCCATGCTCTGCTGCAGCACTTTAGCGAAGGGCTGGGCGGGCACTATGCCGATTGCGACGGGCTGCTCGGCCAGATTGCCCGCCTGGCCCAGGAAGGGCAGACGGTCTACCTGCTGGTCGATGATGCCGAGCGCCTGCACGATGAGGCCCTGCAGGATCTGGTGCAGCTGGCGATCGGCGATCGCGATGGCCGGGCCCACGTCTTCCTGTTCGCCCGCGAGACCTTGCTGCCGCGCCTTGACACGCTGGGCGAGAGCGAGCGCTGTCAGGTGATGCACCTCTCGCCCTACAGCTTCCCCGAGACCTGTGCCTATCTGGCGCAGCGCATCGAGGGGGTCGGGCAAAGCCTTGAGGTGATCTTTGATGGCGAGCAGCTGGAGCAGATCCATCAGGCCTCCGGTGGCTGGCCCGGCGAGATCAACCGGGTCGCTGCCGAGGTGCTGCACGAGACGCTGCTGGCAGAAGGGCCAGGTGGCGCGCAGGCCGGCAGCACCGCCAGCGGCCTGCCGCGCCGCCATGTGCTGGCGGTGCTGGGTATTCTGCTGTTGCTGGGCGGGCTGGTGTTGTTCGGTCGGCAGGGTGACAGCCTCGGGCTGCTGGCCCGGCTGAGCGGTGAGCCCGTCGCGTCCGAGGCGGCTGCCCCGGCGGCCGAGGCGCCGGCGATCGTGTTTGCTGATGGGCAGAGCGTGCCGCTGCCGCTGGCCGGTCAGGCGCAGCCCTTGATGCGCGAGCCGCTGGCCCGCGAGGTGGCGCGCACCGCCGGTGCTGAGCTCGATGCCGTGCATGCGGCGCAGCCTCAGAGCGCAGGTCGCGCGGCGGGGGCCGCTGTAGTCAGTGCGCCAGCGCCTGCCGCTGCATCGACGGCGCCGCCGGCACCGGCGACGCCAGCTGCGCCGCCATCCCCGCCACCACCGGCACCTGCCCCGGCCCCTGCGGCGGTGCCGGCTCCGCGTCCGGCCCCGGCCCAGACGCCGCCCGCCGCGCCTGCACGGGCAGCAGCGCCGGCCCCCGCACCCGCGCGCGCGCCGGCTGCAGCGCCTGCCGGCAGTGCGGCGGACAACAGCTGGTATCTGTCCCAGCCGGTCGGCCAGTACACCCTGCAGCTGGTCGGCACCCGCACCGAGGCTGCGGCGCGCCAGCTGGCGGCTACAGGCAGCGAGTACCGCTACTTCCGCAAGCAGCATCAGGGTCAGCCGCTGTATGTGGTCACCTACGGGCGCTTCGCCAATGCAGCGGCGGCGCGCGCGGCGGTGTCCGCTCTGCCGGCCCGCCTGCAGGCCGGCAAGCCCTGGCCGCGTACCTTCGCCAGCATTCAGCAGGAGATCCGCCAGGCGAGCCGCTAAGCCAGCACCTTGCTGGCGCACAGCAAAGCCGGTGATGCACCAAAATGCATCACCGGCTTTTTTGTTTCATATTTGGGACATTAAATTTATATTTTTGCGCCATTCTGGCTTTTTCAGTGCCCCTCCTTGCGCTACAATGCAGCAAAGCGCAGCGCAGACGATCTGCTGATATTTGGCGGTTTTTCGTGCTTTATCGCGCAAAAGATATCGAATTTCCCAGAAGTTAGCCGGTGAGGGTGCCCATGAACGCAGGTCTGTATCAACCCGAGCAATTCAAGGACAACTGCGGCTTCGGCCTGATTGCCCACATGCAGGGCCAGCCCAGTCACCATCTGCTGCAGACCGCCATCGAGGCGCTGACCTGCATGACCCACCGCGGTGGCATCAACGCCGATGGCAAGACCGGTGATGGTTGCGGTCTGCTCATGCAAAAACCTGACCAGTTCCTGCGGGTGCTGGCGGCCGAGCAGTTTGGTGTGCACCTGCCAGCCCAGTACGCAGTGGGCATGGTGTTTCTCAGCCAGAACGAGGCCCGCGCCGCCTGCGCCCGCGAGGTGCTGAACGCCGAGATCAAGGCCCAGGGCCTGACCCTGATCGGCTGGCGCAGCGTGCCGGTGGACACCTCGGTGCTCGGCCGTCTGGCGCTGGAGTGCCTGCCGCGCATCGAGCAGGTGTTCGTCAGCGGCGAGGGCCTTGATGACGCGCAGATGGCCATCAAGCTGTTCTTCGCCCGCCGCCGCGCCGAAGTGGCGCTCAAGGACGACGCCGACTTCTACGTCTGCAGCCTGTCGGCCAAGGACATCATCTACAAGGGCCTGATGATGCCGGCGGATCTGGCCCGCTTCTATCCAGACCTTGGCGATCCGCGTCTGGAAACCGCGATCTGCGTGTTCCACCAGCGCTTCTCCACCAACACCCTGCCCAAGTGGCCGCTGGCCCAGCCGTTCCGCTTCCTGGCGCACAACGGCGAGATCAACACCATCACCGGCAACCGCAACTGGGCGGTGGCGCGGCGCAACAAGTTCGCCAGCGAACTGCTGCCCGGCCTGGAGAGCATCGCCCCGCTGGTCAACCGCACTGGCTCCGACTCCTCGAGCATGGACAACATGCTCGAACTCTTGGTCACCGGCGGCATGGACCTGTTCCGCGGCCTGCGCATGATCATTCCGCCGGCCTGGCAGAACGTCGAGACCATGGATGTGGAGCTGCGCAGCTTCTACGAATACAACTCCATGCACATGGAGCCGTGGGATGGCCCGGCCGGCGTGGTGCTGACCGACGGCCGCCATGCGGTGTGCCTGCTCGACCGCAACGGCCTGCGCCCGGCGCGCTGGGTCACCACCAAGAATGGCTATATCACCCTGGCCTCGGAAGTCGGCGTGTGGAACTACGCGCCCGAGGACGTGCTCGCCAAGGGCCGCGTCGGTCCGGGGCAGATCCTCGCCGTGGACACCGAAACCGGCCAGGTGCTGCACACCGCCGACATCGACAACCGCCTCAAGTCGCGTCACCCGTATCGCCAGTGGCTGCGCCAGAACGCCCTGCGCATCCAGTCGAGTCTGGATGACGATCAGGGTGGGCCACTGCTGGAGGCCGAATCCCTCAAGCAGTACATGAAGATGTTTCAGGTCACCTTCGAGGAGCGTGACCAGGTGCTGCGCCCGCTGGCCGAGCAGGGCCAGGAGGCGGTCGGCTCGATGGGGGACGACACGCCGATGGCGGTGCTCTCCCAGCGGGTACGCTCGCCCTACGACTACTTCCGCCAGCAGTTCGCCCAGGTCACCAACCCGCCGATCGACCCGCTGCGCGAGGCGATTGTCATGTCCCTTGAGACCTGTCTTGGGGCCGAGCGCAACGTCTTCGAGGAAACCGCCGAGCACGCCAATCGCACCATCCTCAACACCCCGGTGATCTCGCCGGCCAAGTGGCACACCCTGATGAACCTTGAGCGCCCAGGCTTTGCGCGCCAGCTCATCGACCTTAACTACGAGGCGGCCGAAGGGCTGGCGGCGGCGGTGCGGCGGATTGCCGATCAGGCCGAGGCGGCGGTGCGCGCCGGCAAGGTACTGCTGGTGCTTTCCGACCGGCAGATCGCGCCTGGCAAGCTGCCGGTGCATGCCGCGCTGGCAGCCGGTGCCGTGCACCATCGCCTGACCGAGACGGGGCTGCGCTGCGACAGCAACATCCTGGTCGAGACCGCTACCGCGCGTGATCCGCACCACTTCGCGGTGCTGATCGGCTTTGGTGCCACCGCGGTCTACCCCTACCTGGCCTACGAGGTGCTGGCCGACCTGATCCGCAGCGGCGAGGTGCTGGGCGATCTGCGCGAAGCCTACAAGAACTACCGCAAGGGCATCTCCAAGGGTCTTCTGAAGATCATGTCCAAGATGGGCATCTCCACGGTGGCCTCCTACCGCGGTGCCCAGCTGTTCGAGGCCATCGGTCTGGCCGATGAAGTGGTCGAGCTGTGCTTTCGCGGGGTGGCCAGCCGCATCCAGGGCGCACGCTTCACCGATCTTGAGGCCGAGCAGCAGCTGCTGGCCCGCGAGGCCTGGAGTGCGCGCAAGCCGATCCAGCAGGGCGGCCTGCTCAAGTTCGTGCATGGCGGCGAATACCACGCCTACAACCCGG
>CAZFFB010000091.1:6156-7412 GCA_964517735.1 uncultured Pseudomonas sp. | reverse complement strand
AAAAACTCTGTGTCGATGAATTCCAAGAAGTGGGCTTTGAGCTGCTGCTCGAGTTTCGCGAGGATCTGGAAGCTGAAGCGGTCGAGGCGTTCACCGAGGCTTTTCTCGCTCAGGCGATCGGCGGCAACGGCCTGATCTTCGTCGGTTGCGACGAGTTCGGCATGGTCTGCCTGGCCAAGCGTGGTTCGGTGAATGCCGAGCAGCGCGCTGCCGTTGAAGCCTGGCTGCAGGGCCGTGGCGAGCTGGCTTCGTTCAAGGTCGGCGAGCTGGTCGATGCCTGGTATCCGGACCGCGCCATCAACGCGGCCTGAGGCCACCACGGTCTGCTCAGAGCCCCGCGCCAGTGACTGGCGCGGGGCTTTTTCGTTCAGGGCTCAGATCGGGCTAGAGCGTCCGGTCATTTCGCGGGCCATCTCGGTGGCGTAGCTGTCGGTCATCCCGGCGATGAAGTCGATGACCCGCAGATAGCCCTGATACAGCGAGGCGTGAGGGTCAGGCGCGTTATTGCCCAGCAGGTCAAGGATGCGCCGATGCTTGAAGGAGGGCGTGCGTCCGCCGTGCTGTTCGAGCGCCGCGCCGATAAAGGCATCCAGCAGGATCTCCAGCGTGGTGTAGGCGCCGATCTCATGCAGGGTCTTGCGCTTGTCATGGAAGATCTTCTCCCGCGCCAGCGCCTTGGCGCGCAGCACGCACTCCTTGGCTGGCCCGTGCATGTGCTCGACCAGATCACCCTCGAGGGTGCCGGCCAGCAGGTCGTCGTGGCGGGCTACGAAGGCCCGTGCGGCAGCATTGGTCAGGTGCTCGATAGCCTTGCCCCGCAGGATGGCCAGCTTGCGGCGGCGTGAATCCTGCGGACCGAGCAAGCGATAGGTTTCCGGCAGATCGTCACCGACCAGATCCAGCAGTAGCGCCTCGACTTCCCCATAGTCGAGCAGGTCCATTTCCAGGCCATCCTCAAGGTCGATCAGCCCGTAGCAGATGTCATCGGCCGCCTCCATCAGATAGACCAGCGGATGACGCGCCCAGCGCTGCGTATCCAGCTGGGGCAGTCCCAGCCGCCCGGCAATCTGACCGAGCAGCGGCAGCTCGCTCTGGTAGCAGCCGAACTTGTGCTTCTTGTAGCCCTGTCCCTCGAGGTGGCGGGTGCTCCAGGGGTATTTGAGGTAACAGCCAAGGGTGGCATGGGTCAGGCGGGCGCCCCCGTCGAACTGGTGGTATTCGAGCTGGGTCAGCACACGAAAGCCCTGAGCGTTGCC
>CAZFFB010000091.1:0-6146 GCA_964517735.1 uncultured Pseudomonas sp. | reverse complement strand
CCTCCGTCAGCCCATCCAGCCAGCCGCGCGCGGCGGCCTGCTCGAACCAGTGGCGGATGGCATCTTCGCCGGAGTGACCAAAGGGCGGGTTGCCGATGTCATGGGCCAGACAGGCAGATTGCACGATCACACCAAGATCGCTCGGCTCACTCCAGACCGGCAGTATCTCGCGGAGCATTTCACCGACCCGCATGCCCAGGGAGCGACCGACGCAGGCCACCTCCAGGCTGTGGGTCAGGCGGGTGTGGATATGGTCGTTGCTGGAGACCGGATGCACCTGGGTCTTGCGACCCAGGCGGCGGAAGGCGCCGGAGAAGATGATCCGATCGTGGTCCTTGTGAAAGGCGCTGCGGCCAAGCTCCTCAAGGCTTTGCGAGGGTTTGCCGAAGCGTTCACGGGTGAGCAGGGTAGGCCAGTCCACGGGCAGTCCTCGATGGTTGCGATGCGGCGAGCTTGCGCACAGGCGTGACTGACGGCAAGCCCCGGCACTACTGACGCCCGGCCAGCAGGTAGGCCTCGGCGCTTTCGATAGCCTCCAGCGGGCCGGCCAGCAGGAGGGTGTCACCGGCCTTGAGGGGCGGATTGCTGTCCAGTGCCAGCTCCAGATCATCGCGGCGCACCGCCTGGATCTCCACCCCCAACTGAGGCAGGTCCAGCGTGTCGAGAGGGCGTCGACAGGCATGGGCATCGGCGCTGAGGGTGACTGCATGCAGGATGATGCGCGGCTTGCCCTGGCTGTCCAGCAGGTTGGGTTGGGCACCATGGTAGAAGCCGTGCAGCAAGTGATAGCGGTTGCGGCGCACTTCATCGACATGGGCCTGGGCCTGCTGTTCCGGCAGGCCCAGCAGGACCAGGGCATGGGAGGCCAGCATCAGGCTGGACTCAAGGACCTCGGGGATCACCTCGGTGGCACCGGCTGCCTGCAGGTCGGCCAGGTGGGCATCATCACGGGTGCGTACCAGGATCGGCACGCTGGGGGCGAGCTTGCGGGCACTGCGTACGGTCTCCAGCGCATGCTCGGCATTGTTGGCGGCGACCACCACCAGGCTGGCGCGCTCGGCGCCGAGGGCAGCCAGCAGCTCCGGGCGCCGCGCGTCGCCAAAATGCACATGGTGCTCGCCGGCGGCCGCCTCCTGCACCCGTACCGGGTCGTTGTCCAGCGCCACGAAGGGAATGCCCTCGCGGCGCAGGATACGGCCGATCGATTGTCCGACCCGGCCAAAGCCGCAGATCAGCACATGCTGGTGCTGTTCGCCGCAGGCGCTGGCGATCGTCTCGGCGCTGCCCTCGGCGTGGGAGCGTCGGGCCAGGCGGGCGGCAAGGCGCGGCGCGACCCGCAGCAGCAGCGGGGTGACGGCCATCGAGCAGAAGGTCGCGGCAAGGATCAGCCCGCTGATATCCTCCGACAGCAGTCTGGCCTGCTGCGCTTGGGCGACCAGGGCAAAGCAGAATTCGCCGCCCTGGGCCAGGGCCAGACCACTGCGCCAGGCGCTTTCACGCTCGCCGCCGCTCAGGCGTACCAGCAGCGTGATGATGGCCGTCTTCAACGCCAGCAGGGTCAGGGTCATGGCCAGAATGATCAGACCGTGGCTGGCGAACAGGCGCAGGTCGATGAGCATGCCGACGCTGACAAAGAACAGGCCGAGCAGCACATCACGGAAGGGGCGGATATCCGCCTCGATCTGGTGGCGGTAGTGGCTCTCGCCCAGCAGCATCCCCGCCAGGAAGGCGCCAAGGGCCATCGACAGACCGAGCAGGTGGGTCAGCCAGGCAGTAATCAGGACCAGCACCAGGGCCAGCAGCACGAACAGCTCGGCGGTATTGGCCTGGGCTACCTCGTGGAACAGGCGTGGCAGCACCCAGCGGCTGACCGCCATCAGGCCGATGAACAGCAGAATGGCCTTGCCGAGGGTGATGGGCAGTGCCCAGTACCAGCTCAAGGCGTTGTCATCGCCGCCGGCGATCACTGGAATCATGGTCAGCAGCAGCACGGCTACCAGATCCTGGAACAGCAGGACGCCAATGGCGTTCTGGCCGTGAGGCGAGAACACCTCGCCCAGGCTGCTCAGCTCCTTGGTGACGATGGCGGTGGAGGACAGGGCCAGTCCACCACCGATCACCAGGGCCGCCGCCATGCTCAGGTCCAGCAGATAGAGCAGACCGGCCAGCGGCAGTGTGCAGGCAACTACCTGCAGGCTGCCCAGCCCGAACACCACCCGGCGCAGGGCCAGCATGCGCGGCAGGGAGAACTCGAGGCCCAGGCTGAACAGCAGAAATACGACGCCAAATTCCGCCAGCAGCGGCAAGTCTTCATGCTGCTCGATCCAGCCCAGTGCACCTGGGCCGAGGGCAAGGCCTACGCTCATGTAGGCCAGAAGTGGCGGCAGCTTCAGGTAACGAAACAGGGCGATGGCCAGCAGCGAGGCAGCCAGAATGATCAGCAGGTTGACGAACAATGCCTGTACTCCCGGGCAAGAAAACATCCAGTGCCGGGCAGCATGCCGAGGGGCGGTGCAATCGTCCAGTTCGACATGGGTGGCCCGTAGCAGCCGACATGGACGACCATGCTAGACTCGCGCACCCGCTTGCCAGAGAGATTTTGCCATGCTGCCCGAATGCCAGCTGCTGTCCACCTTGGGCTGCCACTTGTGCGAACTTGCTGAAGATCAGCTGATGCCACTGGTCGCGGCTGGGCTGTCGGTTGAGGTGGTGGATATTGTCGAGCAGGAGGCCTGGGTGACCGCCTACGGTACGCGCATTCCGGTGCTGCGCCGCCTGGATACCTGTGCCGAGCTGGACTGGCCATTCGATACCGCGCAAGCAGCGGTATTCGTCGCGCCTTGCTGAGTGGGGTGCGACGGGGCGGGCGCGGCGCGCTGTAGGCCTTGCAGGGCCTTTTGCCGGCAATAAAAAACCCGCCTTTGTGAGGCGGGTTTTTCGGGTTTGGTCGGAGCGACTGGATTCGAACCAGCGACCTTCTCGTCCCGAACGAGACGCGCTACCAAGCTGCGCTACGCTCCGTTGTGATGGCGCGCATTCTACCGAAAAACTTTTGGCGCGCAAGGGGTTAGCGAAAAAAAACGATCGTGGCGGTAGGCGTGCAGGCATGGGTGTCGCGCCAGGCAGGCACTTGCTTGATCCTCAGCAAGCACGCCACGCGCGTTGTGGTCTAAAGTTCAGGAAGCTACCACTCCCCACGCCGTAAAGGAGCACTGCCATGAGTCTGATGAAAGCTGCTGTTTTCGTTGAGCCCGGTCGCATCGAGCTGATCGACAAGCCAATCCCGCCGGTGGGCCCGAATGACGCACTGGTGCGCATCACCACCACCACCATCTGTGGCACCGATGTGCATATCCTCAAGGGTGAATATCCGGTCGCCAAAGGGCTGACCATCGGGCATGAGCCGGTGGGCATCATCGAAAAGCTGGGCAGCAATGTGCAGGGTTATCAGGAGGGGCAACGGGTGATCGCCGGAGCGATCTGCCCAAGTTTCACCTCCTATGGTGCACAGGATGGCTTCCCGGCTCAGGATGGCGGCTGCTCCTGCCATGGCTACAAGCCGATGGGGGGCTGGCGCTTTGGCAACACCATCGATGGTACCCAGGCCGAGTATGTGCTGGTGCCGGATGCTCAGGCCAACCTCGCCCCGGTACCCGATGGCTTGACTGACGAGCAGGTGTTGATGTGCCCGGACATCATGTCCACCGGCTTTGCTGGCGCCGAGGCGGCGGGTATCAAGATCGGTGACATCGTCGCGGTATTTGCCCAGGGGCCGATCGGGCTGTGCGCCACGGCCGGCGCCAGGCTGCGGGGGGCCAGCACCATCATCGCCATCGATGGGGTCAATGAGCGTCTGGAGATTGCCCGCAAGATGGGCGCCGATGTCACGCTCAACTTCCGCGAGGTGGATGTGGTGGATGAGATCATGAAACTGACCGGCGGGCGCGGTGTGGATGCCTCGATCGAAGCCCTCGGCCTGCAGAGTACCTTCGAGCAGGCTCTGCGGGTGCTCAAGCCAGGCGGGACGCTGTCGAGCCTTGGCGTCTACTCCAGTGATCTGACCATTCCGCTGGGAGCCTTCCATGCAGGGCTTGGCGACAACAAGATCATCACCTCCTTGTGCCCGGGTGGAAAGGAACGCATGCGTCGACTGCTCAATATCGTCGCCTCCGGACGGGTCGATCTGGGGGTTCTGGTGACTCACGAGTACACGCTCGATGAGATCGTGGCGGCTTATGACCTGTTCGCCCACCAGCGCGATGGTGTGCTCAAGGTAGCCATCAAGCCGTTCTGATGCGCTGGCTGGCACGCACGGGCAGGTCGCCTGTGCGTGCCTTGCGCCCCGTCCCGCTGCACCCTGCGGGCGGCCAGATGGCTGGAGTGGCGAGGGCTGCGGCTGCTACCATCGCGGCTTTGCACCACCGCCCAGGCCGAAATCGCCATGACCACTGTTCGTACCCGCATTGCGCCATCGCCCACCGGTGATCCGCACGTTGGCACCGCCTACATTGCCCTGTTTAATCTGTGCTTTGCCCGCCAGCATGGCGGACAGTTCATCCTGCGCATCGAGGACACCGATCAGGTGCGTTCCAGTCGCGAGTCCGAGCAGCAGATCTTCGATGCCCTGCGCTGGCTGGGCATCGAATGGGATGAAGGTCCGGACGTCGGTGGCCCCTATGGTCCGTACCGGCAGAGCGAGCGCAGCGAGCTGTACCAGCGCTATGCCCGGCAGCTGGTAGAGCAGGGCGATGCCTTCTACTGCTTCTGCACGCCTGAAGAGCTCGACCAGATGCGTGCCGAACAGATGGCGCGTGGCGAAACGCCCCGCTATGACGGGCGCGGCTTGCAGCTGTCCGCCGAGGAGGTGCAGCGTCGCCTGGCAGCCGGTGAGCCTCATGTAATCCGCATGAAGGTGCCGAGCGAGGGTGTTTGTGTGGTGCAGGACATGCTGCGCGGCGAGGTAGAGATCCCCTGGGATCGCATGGACATGCAGGTGCTGATCAAGACCGATGGCCTGCCGACCTACTTCCTGGCCAATGTGGTCGATGATCATCTGATGGGCATCACGCACGTGCTGCGCGGCGAGGAGTGGCTGCCTTCGGCGCCCAAGCTGCTCAAGCTGTATGAGTATTTCGGCTGGCAGGCACCGGTCAACTGCTATATGCCGCTGCTGCGCAATCCCGACAAGTCCAAGCTATCCAAGCGCAAGAACCCGACCTCGATCACGTTTTATCAGCGCATGGGCTATCTGCCAGAGGCCATGCTCAATTATCTCGGGCGCATGGGCTGGTCGATGCCGGATGAGCGCGAGAAGTTCTCCCTGGCCGAGATGATCGAGCACTTTGATATCCAGCGCGTCTCGCTGGGCGGGCCGATCTTCGATGTGGAAAAGCTCTCCTGGCTCAACGGCCAGTGGCTGCGCGAGCTGCCGCTTGAGCGC
Source organism: uncultured Pseudomonas sp. (assembly GCA_964517735.1). Taxonomy (GTDB): domain Bacteria; phylum Pseudomonadota; class Gammaproteobacteria; order Pseudomonadales; family Pseudomonadaceae; genus Geopseudomonas. The sequence goes on along the minus strand of CAZFFB010000091.1, from coordinate 706 downwards.
TTTGCAGCTGAGCTGCAGAAATGGGCGTTCAATCCAGACTACCTGCTGCGGGTCGCTGCGTTGTCACAGAGCCGGGTGGAGACCTTCAGCGAGCTGGCGCCGCTGGCGGGCATGTTCTTCATGGGGGGGGTCAATCCGGACGCGCGGCTTTTCGAGCACAAGAAGCTCTCGCCGGAGCAGGTGCGTCAGGCGTTACAGCTGATCCTCTGGAAGCTTGAAGCCTTGCGCCAATGGAACAAGGAAGGCATCACGGCGGTGATCCAGGTGGTCGCTGAATACTTCGGCTGCAAGCTGCGTGACCTGATGCCGCTGATCTTCCCGGCGATCAGCGGGCAGGCCAGTTCGGTCTCGGTGCTCGATGCCATGGAGGTGCTGGGTGCTGACCTGTCACGCTTCCGTCTGCGTCAGGCCATCGAGCAGCTGGGTGGGGTATCGAAGAAGGAAACCAAGGAGTGGGAGAAGCTGCTGCAAAGCCTTGGCTGAGATCAGTCCGGCGGGAGAGGGCGCCTGCCTTCACCCCGTCTGGGCAAGTGGTCGTTCCGTCGGTGGGGGTGATGAAAAAAGCACTGCAAGGTGTTGACGGGCCATCAGGCTCGCTTTAAGATTCGCACCGCTTCGCAGCAAGCCTGAAACGCTGCTAAGCAACCACGAAAGTGGGGCTATAGCTCAGCTGGGAGAGCGCTTGCATGGCATGCAAGAGGTCGAC
>CAZFFB010000090.1:0-7486 GCA_964517735.1 uncultured Pseudomonas sp. | reverse complement strand
GCACCTATACCGAACCCCCGATCTGCATACGCAGGTCGGGGGTTTGTCTTTTGCAGCGGGTATTTTTCAGAGCATCATTGCCTCATGCGGTGCGAGACAGCCTGCACTGGCGGCACCAACCGTCAGCTGTCCAGCCAGCGCCTGCCGGCCAGCTCCAGCAGGCTCTGTGCCTGCTCCGGGCCACTGCTGCCGGCCGGATAGGGTCTTGGTTTCTGGTAAAACGCCTGCCAGCCGTCAAGAATTGAGTCCACCCAGCGCCAGGCTGCCTCTATCTCATCGCGGCGCATGAACAGTGTTGGATCATTTTCGATCACATCCAGCAGCAGCCGCTCATACGCATCCCAGCGCCGTTGCCGCGAGAAGGCTGTCGCCAGATTGAGATCCAGCTCGACTGGCTCCAGCGTCATGCCCTTGCCCGGCGTCTTGGCCATCAGTTGCAGGCTGATGCGCTCCTCTGGCTGCAAGCGGATCAAGAGACGATTGGCCTGCTCTGGTGCGCCCGGAAACAGGCTGTGGGGCACGGGCTTGAACTGAATGACAATCTCCGAACACTTGCGCTGCAGGCGCTTGCCGGTACGCAGGTAGAAGGGCACACCTGACCAGCGCCAGTTGTCGATTTCTGCCTGAACAGCGACGAAGGTTTCAGTGTCACTGTCACTGTCGACGTTATTCTCGAAGTAGTAAGCCGGTACGCTGTGGTCGGCGACCATCCCCCGGGTGTATTGCCCGCGCACCGTCTTGTCGCGCACATCCATACCGGCCAGCGGCTTGAGTGCCTGGAGTACCTTGACCTTCTCGTTGCGTATCGAATCGCTGTCAAAGCGTACCGGAGCCTCCATCGCTACCAGGCACAGCAGCTGCAACAGGTGGTTCTGCAGCATGTCACGCATGGCACCGGCTTGATCGTAATAGCCACCGCGCTCCTCGACACCGAGCGTCTCCAGTACGCTGATCTGCACATGATCAATGTGCCCTGCCCGCCAGATCGGCTCGAACAAGGCATTGGCAAAGCGCAGTGCCATCAGGTTCTGCACCGTCTCCTTGCCAAGGTAATGATCGATGCGAAATACCTGGGACTCATCGAACACCTTGCCGATCGCTTCGCTGATCGCCAGAGCCGACGCCAGGGAATGGCCGATCGGCTTTTCCAGCACGATGCGCGTTTCGCGCCCGGCCAGACCGGCAATGGCCAGATGCGCGGCGATCGGCGCGAACAGCTGCGGTGCTGTGGCCAGATAATAGATGCGCCCGCGTGCGCAGTGGCGGCCCAGATACTGGCCCAGGCGGCCAAATTCGGCGCTCTGGGCGACATCCATGGCAAAGTAGTCGAGGCGTGCGACAAATGATCGCCACTGCTCGTCATCGAACTCCCCACGGGGAATCTGCGCCCGGCAATGCCGTTCGACCCGCTGCTGAAAGGCCTCGCGGCTCAGGGCACTGCGTGCCAGCCCAAGGACGCGCAGATCAGCAGGCAGCCGCTGCTCGCGGTGCAACTGATAGAGTGCCGGCAGCAGCTTGCGCAGTGCCAGATCGCCAGTGGCACCAAAGACCAGCATGTCGCAGGGACGGGGGGAAGACGGCACGGGACGCTCTCCGACGCGGTTTGCCTGGGCGCTGAAAGCGATCTTGTAGTATAACTACAAGGACACTACCTTCGGCGCATGCCGATCATAACTGAGTGCTGCCCGTGAATCTGTTGCAACACATTGCCCAATCCCGCGCCCTGCTGCGCAAGTCGGAGCTCAAGGTCGCCGAGCATGTCCTGCAGGATCCGGCAGCCGTCATGCACAGCTCGATGGCTGATCTGGCCCATGAGGTCGGGGTCAGCGAGCCGACCATCGTGCGTTTCTGTCGCGCCATCGGCTGTACCGGTTGTCAGGACCTGAAACTGAAACTGGCCCAGAGCCTGGCAGCCGGCGCCAGCTTCGGTCAGTTCGCCATCCATGAAGAGGATTCGCTGACCGATTTCAGCCTGAAGATCTTCGACACCACCCTGCATACTCTGATGGAGGTGCGCGAGCATCTGGATATCCAGGCACTGGAGCGCGCCATCACCGCGATGGCCAATGCCCGGCGTGTCGAGTTCTATGGCTTTGGCGCTTCGGGTGCCGTGGCGGCCGATGCCCAGCACAAGTTCTTTCGCCTGCTACTGACGGCGGCGGCCTACTCCGATCCCCACATGCAGGCGATGAGCGCAGTGACCCTCAAGCCTGGTGATGTAGCGATCTGCATTTCCCAATCGGGGCGCTCCAAGGATCTGCTGACCACCGCCAACCTGGTACGCGAGAGTGGCGCGACCCTGATCACTCTGTGTCCCAGCCAGACCCCGCTGGCTGACCTGGCCAGCGTCAATCTGGCTATCGATGTGCAGGAAGATACCGAGATCTACACCCCGCTGACCTCGCGTATCGCCCACCTGGTGGTGATCGACGTACTGGCGATGGGGGTGGCCATGGCGCGCGGTCCCGATCTGGTCAACCATCTCAAGAGCGTCAAGCGCAGCCTGCGCAGCCTGCGCCTCTCTCCCAAGACCGTGCGCAGCAGCGACGACAGCTGAGTCTTCATCGAGCCTTCATCGGCGCGCCACCGTTTGGTCATCGCTGGCAGAACATGCTGAGGCCTCCTGCAAACCGCCCTCGGGAGACCGCAGATGACCTCACGCATCGTCAACGACACCCCCCTCTCGCACGTCAAGCAGCGCCGCAAGCAGGCTGATCAGCGGCGCATGGCTTTCCGGCGCGCCATCGAGCAGTACAACGAGGGTCAGCGCCTGCACCGCGAGCTGGAAAGTTACAGCGACGGTCTGCCCGTTGACTGTCGCCACCGCTTGCATCACGAGGCCCGTCAGGTGCATCTCAGAGTGGTTGGCTGAGCAGGTTGAGCAGCGCACGATTGTCACGGATGAAGGCCACGAAGGCCTGCGCGACCGGACTCAGGTAACGGTCACGCGGATAGGCCACGCACCAGCTGTGGCGCAGCGGCAGCTCGCGGACGGCCAGCTCCTGCAGCCGCCCTTGCTGCAGGTCATCACTGACCGCATGGCGCGGCAGCAGGGCAATCCCAAGCCCGGCCAGCGCCCCGCTGCGCTGCGCCTCCAGCGAGCCGAGCTGCAGGGTCTGGGCAAAATGTGCCCGTTGCGCGTGGCAGAACGCCTCGCAGGCCTGGCGGGTCCCGGAGCCTGGCTCGCGAATCAGCAGTGGCCAGGCTGTCAGTGCCTGCAGGCTGGATGCTGGCAGTCGGCAAGCAGGATGTTCGCGTGCGGCCACGGCAATGATCTCGTTGTCGAGAAAGGGCAGGAACTCCAGATTCTGCCCGGACGGCACCTGGGAGAGCAGCCACAGGTCATCGCGGCTGACGCTCAGGCGTCGCAGTGCCTGGGCGTGGTTGACCACGCTCAGCTGCAGGCTGACATCCGGATGCCGGGCCCGGAAGGCGGCAAACAGGTGCGGCGCCAGATACTGGGCACTGGACTCCACGGTCAGGCTCAGCTGCCCCTGCAGCGAGCCGAGCAGGTCGGTCAGCTGCATGTCCAGGCTGTCCAGGCGAGTGAAGATGTCGGCGGCGGCGCGCTGCAGGGCCTCGGCGGCCTCGCTCAGATAGAGTTTCTTGCCGATGTACTCGAACAGCGGCTGACCGACCAGCTCCTCGAGCTGGCGGATCAGCTGACTGACGGCCGGCTGGGTCAGGGCCATCTCCTCGGCGGCACGACTGTAGGAGCGGGTCTCGCAGACCGCCCGGAACACCTGCAGCTGACGCAGGGTCAGGCGCATCAGGGTCTTGCGCATGGCTGATTTCCGATAGCAGGGCAGTCAGCGAACCGCCCTGCCGCAGGGTTTTCGGGCTATGTATAAGATGTAGTTTATGCATAACCCAACAAATATTCATTTTTATTGATCAATGCCTTGGCGCTAGGGTAGGACCTGTCGCCTGACCGGAACGGTCAGCCAGTCCAGACGAGGGAGACCTCCGTGATCAAGAAAATCCTCATCGCCAACCGTGGCGAGATTGCCGTACGCATCGTGCGCGCCTGTGCGGAAATGGGTATCCGCTCGGTCGCCGTCTATGCCGAGGCGGACCGTCATGCCCTGCACGTCAAGCGGGCCGACGAGGCCCACAGCGTCGGTGATGACCCGCTGGCCGGCTACCTGAACCCGCGCAAGCTGGTCAACCTGGCGGTGGAGACCGGCTGCGATGCCCTGCATCCGGGCTACGGCTTCCTCTCCGAGAACGCCGAGCTTGCAGACATCTGCGCCGAACGCGGGATCAAGTTCATCGGCCCGAGCGCACACGTGATTCGCCGCATGGGCGACAAGACCGAGGCGCGCCGCTCGATGATCGCCGCCGGCGTGCCCTGCACCCCCGGCACCGAAGGCAACGTCGCCGACCTCGAGGAGGCCCTCGCCGAGGCCGAGCGCATCGGCTACCCGGTGATGCTCAAGGCCACCTCCGGCGGCGGCGGGCGCGGCATCCGCCGCTGCAACAGCCGCGACGAGCTGGAGCAGGCCTGGCCGCGGGTGATTTCCGAGGCCACCAAGGCGTTCGGCTCGGCTGAGGTGTTCCTCGAGAAGTGCATCGTCAATCCCCGGCACATCGAGGCGCAGATCCTCGCCGACAGCTTCGGCAACACCGTGCACCTGTTCGAGCGCGACTGCTCGATCCAGCGCCGCAACCAGAAGCTGATCGAGATTGCCCCCAGCCCGCAGCTGACCCCCGAGCAGCGCGCCTACATCGGCGAGCTGGCGGTCAAGGCGGCACGCGCGGTCGGCTACGAGAACGCCGGCACCGTGGAGTTCCTGCTCGCCGAGGGCGAGGTGTACTTCATGGAGATGAACACCCGCGTGCAGGTGGAGCACACCATCACCGAGCAGATCACCGGCATCGACATCGTCCGCGAGCAGATCCGCATCGCCGCAGGCCTGCCGCTGTCCTTCCAGCAGGCGGATGTGATGCACCGTGGCTACGCGATCCAGTTCCGCATCAACGCCGAAGATCCGAAGAACAACTTCCTGCCCAGCTTCGGCAAGATCACCCGCTACTACGCGCCCGGCGGCCCCGGCGTGCGCACCGACACGGCGATCTACACCGGCTACACCATCCCACCGTACTACGACTCGATGTGCCTGAAGCTGATCGTCTGGGCGCTGACCTGGGAGGAGGCGCTGGATCGCGGCCTGCGCGCGCTGGACGACATGCGCCTGCAGGGGGTGAAGACCACCGCGCCCTACTACCAGGAAATCCTCCGCAATCCGGAGTTCCGCAGCGGCGTGTTCAACACCAGCTTCGTCGAGAGCCATCCGGAACTGATCAACTACTCGGTCAAGCGCAAGCCCGAAGAGCTGGCCCTGGCCATCGCTGCCGCCATTGCCGCCCACGCCGGCCTGTGAGGAATTGAGTCATGAGCAAGAAGATTACCGTCACCGACACCATCCTGCGCGACGCCCATCAGTCGCTGATCGCCACCCGCATGCGCCTCGAGGACATGCTGCCGATCTGCGAGAAGCTGGACCGGGTCGGCTACTGGTCGCTGGAAGTCTGGGGCGGCGCCACTTTCGATGCCTGCGTGCGCTTTCTCAAGGAAGACCCGTGGGAGCGCCTGCGCCAGCTCAAGGCCGCGCTGCCCAACACCCGCCTGCAGATGCTGCTGCGCGGGCAGAACCTGCTGGGTTATCGCCACTACAGCGACGACGTGGTCAAGGCGTTCGTCGCCAAGGCCGCGGTCAACGGCATCGACGTGTTCCGCATCTTCGATGCGATGAACGACGTGCGCAACCTGCGCACCGCCATCGAGGCGGTCAAGGCCGCCGGCAAGCACGCCCAGGGCACCATCGCCTACACCACCAGCCCGGTGCACAACACCGCGGCGTTCGTCGAGCAGGCCCGGCAGATGGCCGCCATGGGCATCGACTCGATCGCCATCAAGGACATGGCGGGCCTGCTCACCCCCTACGCCACCGCCGAGCTGGTGCAGGCACTGAAGGCGGCGATCGATCTGCCGGTGTTCATCCACTCCCACGACACCGCCGGCATGGGCGCGATGTGCCAGCTCAAGGCCATCGAGGCCGGCGCCGACCACATCGACACCGCGATCTCCAGCTTCGCCTGGGGCACCAGCCACGCCGGCACCGAATCGATGGTCGCCGCGCTGCGCGGCACCCCTTACGACACCGGTCTTGACCTGGCGCTGCTGCAGGAAATCGGCCTGTACTTCTACAACGTGCGCAAGAAGTACCACCAGTTCGAGAGCGAGTTCACCGGCGTCGACACCCGTGTGCAGGTCAACCAGGTGCCGGGCGGCATGATGTCCAACCTGGCCAACCAGCTCAAGGAGCAGGGCGCCCTGCACCGCATCAACGAGGTGTTCGAGGAGATCCCGCGGGTGCGCGCCGACCTCGGCTTCCCGCCGCTGGTCACCCCGACCTCGCAGATCGTCGGCACCCAGGCGGTGTTCAACGTGCTGGCCGGCGAGCGCTACAAGACCATTACCAACGAAGTGAAGCTCTACCTGCAGGGTCGCTATGGCCGCGCGCCGGGCGAGGTCAATGAACAGCTGCGTTTTCGCGCGATCGGCAGCGAGGATGTCATCGACGTGCGCCCGGCCGACCTGCTCAAGCCGGAAATGGCCCGTCTGCGCGAGGAGATCGGCGCGCTGGCCAAGTCCGAGGAGGACGTGCTGACCTTCGCCATGTTCCCCGACATCGGGCGCAAGTTCCTTGAGGAGCGCGCCGCCGGCACTCTGACGCCGGAAGCGCTGTTGCCGCAGCCCGACGGCGCCGCCCGGCCCGCACAGGAAGGTGTGCCGACCGAGTTCGTGGTCGACGTACACGGCGAGAGCTACCGCGTCGATATCACCGGCGTCAGCGTGAAGAACGATGGCAAGCGCCACTTCTACCTGGCCATCGACGGCATGCCCGAGGAGGTGGTGTTCGAGCCGCTCAACGCCTTCGTCGGCGGCGCCTCCGGCAAGCGCAAGCAGAGCGCTGCGCCGGGCGATGTCAGCACCACCATGCCGGGCAACATCGTCGATGTGCTGGTCAAGGAGGGCGATGTGGTCAGGGCCGGGCAGCCGGTACTGATCACCGAGGCGATGAAGATGGAAACCGAGGTGCAGGCACCGATTGCCGGCAGCGTGAAGGCCGTCCATGTGGTCAAGGGCGATCGGGTCAACCCCGGAGAGGTCTTGATCGAGATCGAGGCGTAAACTTCAGGGGGGAGCCGCAAGGCTCCCCTTTTTTGTCTTTACCGCAAGGAGGCGGGCATCGAGCAGCCTTGGGGAGGGCCTGTGAGTATTGATCCTGTTGTACTGTTCTTCGTGTTCGGTCTGATCGCCGGCCTGCTGAAAAGCGAGCTGAAGCTGCCGCCCGCGCTTTACGAAACCCTGTCGATCATCCTGCTGCTGGCCATCGGCCTGCATGGCGGCGTCGAGCTGGCCGAGCAGGCCAGCCCGGCGCTGCTCGGCCAGGCGGTGCTGGTGCTGGGTCTTGGCATC
>CAZFFB010000089.1:3524-7555 GCA_964517735.1 uncultured Pseudomonas sp. | reverse complement strand
CTTCGATCGGGTCAATCATGAGCTGGTCGATCTGCAGCGCATCAGCGGCGAGGCAATGGAGGCCTACCGCACGCACCTGCGCCGCGTGCTGGTCGAGTACGTCGAGCAGACCGCCAGTGCCTGGGGCGCCGAGGTGCTCGACAACCTGGATGACTTCAGCCGGCGCTTCTGGCTGGTCAAGCCCAAGGCGGCCAGCCTCAAGAGCCTGCTCTCCAGCACCCGTGCCAATCCGCAGTAAGGCCGAGCCAGACCGTGGCCGCCACACAGGCGGCCCGGTTACCCAGATGAGTTTCGCCGTCGCAGGCGCGTGACCTGCGACGGCTGCCAAAGAGGTTTTGATATGACTGAACGTCTGCATAACGACTTCCAGTTCATCGAGGTCGGCCGCAAGGATCCGAAGAAGAAGCTGCTGCGCCAGCGCAAGAAGGAGTTCATCGAGATCTATGAGCCCTTCAAGGCCGAGCAGGCCAGCGAGCAGGCGCACCGCTGCCTGGAGTGCGGCAACCCGTACTGCGAGTGGAAGTGCCCGGTGCACAACTTCATCCCCAACTGGCTGAAGCTGGTCTCCGAGGGCAACATCCTCGCCGCCGCCGAGCTGTCGCACCAGACCAACACCCTGCCGGAGGTCTGCGGCCGGGTCTGCCCGCAGGACCGCCTGTGCGAGGGCGCCTGCACCCTGGCCGACGGCTTTGGCGCGGTGACCATCGGCTCGGTGGAGAAGTACATCACCGACACCGCCTTCGCCATGGGCTGGCGCCCGGACATGTCCCATGTGGTGCCGACCGGCAAGCGTGTGGCGATCATCGGTGCCGGCCCGGCAGGCCTTGGCTGCGCCGACGTGCTGGCACGCAATGGCGTGACGGCGGTGGTGTTTGACAAGAACCCGGAAATCGGCGGCCTGCTGACCTTCGGCATCCCCGAGTTCAAGCTGGAAAAGAGCGTGATGAGCCGCCGCCGCGAGGTGTTCGCCGGCATGGGCATCGAGTTTCGCCTCAATACCGAGGTCGGTCGCGATGTGGGCATGGAACAGCTGCTGGCTGACTATGACGCCGTGTTCATGGGCATGGGCACCTACACCTACATGAAGGGCGGCTTTCCCGGCGAGGACCTGCCGGGTGTGCATGATGCGCTGGATTTTCTGATCGCCAACGTCAACCGCAACCTCGGCTTCGAGAAGTCGCCCGCCGACTTCATCGACATGGCCGGCAAGCAGGTGGTGGTGCTCGGCGGTGGCGACACGGCGATGGACTGCAACCGCACCTCGATCCGCCAGGGCGCCAAGAGCGTCACCTGTGCCTATCGCCGTGACGAGGAAAACATGCCCGGCTCGCGCCGCGAGGTGAAGAACGCACGGGAGGAGGGAGTGAAGTTCCTGTTCAACCGTCAGCCGATCGCCATCGTCGGCGAGGGCCGGGTGGAAGGCGTCAAGGTGGTCGAGACCCGTCTCGGCGAGCCGGATGCCCGCGGCCGGCGCAGCCCCGAGCCGATCCCAGGCTCCGAGGAGATCCTGCCGGCCGATGCCGTGGTGATCGCCTTTGGCTTTCGGCCAAGCCCGGCGCCGTGGTTTGCGCCGCTTGGCATCCAGACCGATGACACGGGCCGGGTGATCGCCCCGGAAGGCGGTGCGTTCAAGTTCCAGACCAGCAACCCGAAAGTCTTTGCCGGTGGCGACATGGTGCGCGGCTCGGATCTGGTGGTCACCGCGATCTTCGAAGGCCGCCAGGCCGCCGAGGGCATCCTCGACTACCTGGGCGTCTGAGGCGGGCGCAAACGCGCCTGATACCGGTCAATGCCCCACGCAAAGGCACGGCACTCGCCGTGCCTTTTGCTGTGCGCTTTGCGACAATGCCGCCCTGACTTTTGCCCGGAGGCCGTGATGACTGCCCTGAAGAATGACCGTTTCCTGCGTGCCCTGCTCAAGCAGCCCGTCGACGTCACCCCGGTGTGGATGATGCGCCAGGCCGGTCGCTATCTCCCCGAGTATCGCGCCACGCGGGCCAAGGCCGGCGACTTCGTCAGCCTGATGAAGAACCCCGAACTGGCCTGTGAGGTCACCCTCCAGCCGCTGGACCGCTACCCGCAGCTGGACGCCGCCATCCTGTTCTCCGACATCCTGACCATTCCGGATGCGATGGGGCAGGGCCTGTACTTTGAAACCGGCGAGGGGCCGCGCTTCAAGAAGGTGATCAGCAGCCTGGCCGATATCGAGGCACTGCCGATTCCCGATGCCGAGCAGGATCTGGGCTACGTGATGGACGCGGTGCGCACCATCCGCCGCGAGCTGAACGGCCGCGTGCCGCTGATCGGCTTCTCCGGCAGCCCCTGGACGCTGGCCACTTATATGGTCGAGGGCGGCTCCAGCAAGGATTTTCGCAAGTCCAAGGCGATGCTCTACGACAACCCGCAGGCCATGCATGCCCTGCTCGACAAGCTGGCCACCTCGATCACCGCCTACCTCAACGGCCAGATCAAGGCCGGTGCCCAGGCGGTGCAGATCTTCGACTCCTGGGGCGGTGCACTGTCGGCGGCGGCCTACCAGGAATTCTCCCTGGCCTACATGAAGAAGATCGTCGACGGGCTGATCCGCGAACATGAGGGTCGGCGCGTGCCGGTGATCCTGTTCACCAAGGGCGGCGGGCTGTGGCTGGAGTCGCTGGCCGACAGCGGCGCCGAGGCGCTGGGTCTGGACTGGACCTGCGACATCGGCAGCGCCCGTGCTCGCGTCGGCACCAAGGTGGCCCTGCAGGGCAACATGGACCCGGCGGTGCTGTATGCCAAGCCGCAAGCGATCCGCGCTGAAGTGGCGCGTATTCTCGCCGCCTACGGTGCGGGCTCGGGGCATGTGTTCAACCTTGGCCATGGCATCACCCCGGAAGTCGATCCGGCCCACGCCGGCGCCTTCTTCGAGGCAGTCCACGAGCTGTCGGCGCCCTATCATCAGTGACAGGCGCGCTCGGTCCACGCCTTCCTGCCTGACCACAACGCCGCCGCCCTCCGGGTTGGCGGCGTTGTCGTTCAGGGCTGCTGGCGCAGCTCGGCCAGCAGCGCAAAGCTGCGCTGGCGCAGCTTCGGTGCGTAGATATCGCCGGTGAAGATCAGCTCATCGGCCTCGGTCTGCTCCAGCAGCTGCTCAAGGCGCGCCCTGACCTTTGCGGGGCCGCCGATCACCGCCAGGCCGAGAAACGCGCTGACCGCCTGCTGCTCCTCGCGGCTCCAAAGGCCGGCCATGCTGGCGACCGGCGGGCGCAGGGCGGTATTTTCGCCGCGCAGCAGGCACAGCACCCGTTGGAAGGCGGTGGTGGCGAGAAAGGCTGCCTCCTCATCGCTGGGTGCGGCGATCAGCGGCACACCGATCATCACATGGGGCCGCTGCAGGGTCGCCGAGGGGCGAAAGTGTGCGCGGTAGACCCGCAGCGCCTGATGCAGGGCGTGGGGGGCAAAGTGTGAGGCAAAGGCGTAGGGCAGGCCGCGCTCAGCAGCCAGCTGTGCGCTGAACAGGCTGGAGCCCAACAGCCAGATCGGCACCTGGCTGCCTGTGCCGGGCATGGCGATCACCGTCTGCCCCGGCTGGCGCGGTCCGAGCAGGCTCTGCAGCTCGCTGATCTCCTGCGGAAAATCATCCGCACTGCTGCTGCGCGTGCGCCGCAGGGCGCGGGCGGTGCGTGCATCGCAGCCCGGCGCGCGGCCAAGCCCCAGCTCGATGCGTCCGGGGTAGAGGGCGGCGAGGGTGCCAAACTGCTCGGCGATCACCAGCGGCGCATGGTTGGGCAGCATGATGCCGCCCGAGCCCAGGCGCAGCGTCGAGGTGCCGGCCGCCAGATAACCCAGCAGGACGGCCGTCGCCGAGCTGGCCAGTCCCGGCATATTGTGGTGCTCGGCCACCCAATAGCGCAAAAAGCCAAGCTGCTCGGCCTGTTGCGCCTGTGCCAGTGCCCGCTGCAGCGCCGGCGCCGGGCTGGTTTCATCGGCACGCAGTGCCACCAGGTCGAGAATGGACAGAGGGGTATGTGCGCACCGGCGCAGGAGAGTTC
>CAZFFB010000089.1:0-3514 GCA_964517735.1 uncultured Pseudomonas sp. | reverse complement strand
CGACTCATCAGATTTCCATCACGGGTACATGGGGCGGGCTTGAGCGGGCGAGGCGGCTGCTCAGGCAGGCGGCAGACGGCTCAGGCGCAGGCCGATCCACAGGGCCAGCAGCAGCAAGCTGGCGATGAACAGGCCGACGCCCCACCAGCCGGCCTGCTGCCAGAACAGCCCGCCCAGGGTTCCGGCAATGCTTGAGCCCAGGTAGTAGCTGAACAGGTACAGCGATGCCGCCTGGCCACGGGCCTGACGCGCCCGCTGGCCGACCCAGCTGCTGGCCAGTGAATGGGCGGCAAAAAAGCCGAAGGTGAACAGCAGCATGCCGGCCAGTACCAGCCACAGTGCGCTGGCGAGCGTCAGCAGCAGTCCGCCCAGCATCACCAGGATCGATGGCCAGAACACCCGGTGCCGGCCGAGGCGGTCCGCGAGAATGCCCGCCTGGGTCGAACTGTAGGTGCCGGACAGGTAGACCAGCGACAGCAGGCCGACCAGGCTCAGGCTCAGCTGGTAGGGCGCCTCCAGCAGCCGATAGCCGATGTAGTTGAACAGGGTGACGAAGCTGCCCATCAGCAGGAAGGATTCGAGAAACAGCCACGGCAGCCCCCGATCCCCCAGATGCAGGCGCAGGCCAGCCAGCAGGGTGGCCGGGCGCAGGGTCAGGGGCTGGAAGTGCCGCGAGGCGGGCAGCAGGCGGGCAAACAGCAGCGCCGCCAGCAAGGCCAGGGCGCCCAGGGTGGCGATGGCCGCCTGCCAGGAGAGGTAATCGACCAGTACGCCGCTGATCAGGCGGCCGCTCATCCCGCCCAGGGCGTTGCCGGAGATGTACAGGCCCATGGCCAGCCCCAGATGCAGCGGGTGAATCTCCTCGCTGAGATAGGACATCGCCACCGCCACCAGCCCGCTCAGGGCCAGCCCGAGCAGGGCGCGCATCAGCAGAAACGCCTTCCAGCCCGGCATCAGCGGGGCGAGCAGGGTGCACAGCGCCGCCGCCAGCAGCGCGGTGACCATCACCGGTTTGCGGCCAATGGCATCGGAGAGCGGCCCGGTGAACAGCAGACCGATGGCCAGCGCCAGGGTGGTGACCGACAGCGCCAGGCTGCTCTGCGCCGCGCTCAGGGCAAAGTGCGCCGCCAAGACCGGCAGCATCGGCTGCACGCTGTAGAGCAGGGCAAAGGTGGCAAAGCCGCCGGCAAACAGTGCCACGCTGGTGCGGCGAAAGGCCGGGGTGCCCTTCTCGATGTACAGGGGGTGGCCCATGGTGACTCCCGGTCGGCGGCAAAGGCTCTGGCGCAGCATTCTCGCCGCTGCGGTGACGGGCGGCGAGCAGTTTCGACTAGACTGCGCGGCGACAGCGGCACGACAACCGGAGGATGCGATGCGACGTGTGGTTTTCAATCAGAAGGGCGGCGTGGGCAAATCCAGCATTGCCTGCAACCTGGCGGCAGTCAGTGCGGCCGGGGGGTACCGGACCCTGCTGATCGATCTGGACAGTCAGGCCAACTCCACCCATTACCTGACCGGCCTGAGCGGCGCGGACATTCCGTTGGGCATCGACGACTTCTTCCGTCAGGTGCTGACCGGCAGCGCCGGCAAGAAGCCGCGGGTGAAGATCCTGAGCACCCCGTTTGCCAACCTTGATGTGATCTCCGCCGGGCAGGGGCTGGCGGATCTTCAGCCCAAGCTTGAGCAAAAACACAAGATCAACAAGCTGCGCAAGCTGCTCGACGAGCTGGCCGAGGACTATGAGCAGATCTATATCGACACGCCGCCGGCGTTGAATTTCTACACGATTTCTGCGCTGATTTCCGCGGAAAGAGTGCTGATTCCCTTCGATTGCGACAGCTTCTCCCGTCAGGCACTGTATGGGCTGCTCGCCGAGCTTGACGAGCTGCGCGAGGATCACAACGAGGCGCTGCAGGTCGAGGGCATCGTGGTCAACCAGTTCCAGCCGCGTGCTGCGCTGCCCCGCCAGATGCTCGCCGAGCTGCAGGCCGAGGGGCTGCCGCTTTTGCCGGTATATCTGCACAGCTCGGTGAAGATGCGGGAGTCCCATGAGGTCTGCATCCCGCTGATCCATCTGGACCCACAGCACAAGCTGACCGGGCAGTTTGTCGAGCTGCACGCACACCTGATGGGCTGAGACGCTCAGGGGACCAGCAGCAGATCACAGGGCGGCTGGCGCAGCCACTGCAGGGCCAGGCTGCCGAGCAGAGTATCGTTGAGGATGTTGCGCGTGTGCCGGCCCAGGGCCAGCAGCTGCGGGGCCTGCTCCTGCAGCACCTGGCTTAGGCACTGCTCGCGCTCGCCGACCCGCCACAGCGCCTGCGGCTGCACGGCGCCCGGCGGCAGGTGACGGACCTGCTCAGCCAGCAGGGTCTCGAACAGCTCGCGCTCGAACTGCAGCGCCGGCAGATCCTCGCCGGCATGTACCCCGGCAACCTCATGGATATGCAGGGCCTGCAGCTGCGCCGGATCTGCCAGCAGGGCGGCACTCAGCTGCAGGGCGCGGCTGGCACAGGGCGAGAAATCCAGGGCAACCAGCGCCTGCTGCCAGGGCTGGGGCTGGACCGCCAGCAGCAGCGGCACCGTGCAGCGCTGGGCGATCTGCTCAAGCGTGGTGCCGGCAAAGCCCTCGGCGACCTGGCGGTGATGGCGACCGATCAGCAGCAGGTCCGCCTCCAGCGTGTGCAGCGCACTGAGTACCGTCGGCACCACGGCGCCATGGGCGATATGCAGCCGTGCTTCAAGGCCGTGCGCGGTGTTCAGGCGCTCACCAAGCCGCGCCCGCACTGTGCCCGGATCATCCTGCTCGCCGCGCACATGCAGCAGAGTCAGGCGGGTGCCCAGCGTGCGGGCGAGCAGCAGGCCGCGCTGCAGGGCCAGATCGGCTTCAGCGCTGAGATCGTGGGCGATGAGCAGGTGCTTGGGCATGGGCATGGAACCGTCTTGCAGGGGCGCTCAGTATGCCTGTTTGGGAGCGGGATGAACGAATGCGCGACTGTTATGGCGTGGATCGGGGGCGTGTGCGCGCCCTGCATCCAAGGCACGGCTGACGCCGCCTCACAGCGGCGTCAGCGGCCAGAACAGCGGGATCACCACGCTGGCCACCAGCCAGAGCAGGATGTTCAGCGGGATGCCGACCTTGAGAAAGTCGCTGAAGCGGTAGCCGCCGGCGTTATAGACGAAGGTGTTGGTCTGATAGCCGATCGGCGTGGCAAAGCTGGCGCTGGCGGCGAACATCACCGCGACCACGAAGGCGCGTGGATCGACGCCCAGGTGCTGGGCCATGCCGATGGCGATCGGCGTGACCAGCACCGCCACCGCATTGTTGGAGAGGATTTCGGTGAACACCGAGGTGAACAGGTAGATGAACGACAGCATCAGCAGCGGCCCGGCCCAGGGCAGCCAGCCCATGACATTCTCGACCAGCAGCCGCACCAGCCCGACCTTGTCCATCGCCAGACTCACCGCCAGCATGCCGAAGATCAGGCTGAGGATCTTCCAGTCCACCGCCTTG